>WRKN01000005.1 GCA_009778055.1 Synergistaceae bacterium | reverse complement strand
CTACTGGTTTGAATCCGGTACGCCGTCGTTCATCGCGCGCTACATGAAGGACAGAAATTTGACGGTAGAACAGTTCCGGGGCTTCGAGGTATCGCGGGATTTCGCGTCGTTCCCCGGGGAAATAGAGAGTTCGACCGCAGCCGGCTTTTTGTACCAGTCGGGCTATCTGAGCCTGAGGCCCGGCCTTATCGACGACTATTCGCTTGACTACCCGAACCATGAGGTTCTCTCGGCGATGTCGGCCCTTCTGACGGCGAACATCCTGGACTCCGACACGGCGGGAGCGTCCGTAACCGGCTTAAAAGCGGCATTGATCGCCAACGATGCGGTTATCGTGGTCAGGGAGTTCAATCGCCTGCTTTCAAAAATACCCTATGACGACTACAACGCGTCGGTTCGCGAGCACTTCGAGATGCGTAACCCGCACGTCAATTTCGGAGAATGGCTCTACCGCTCGACGCTTCTTTCGTACCTGTATGGCGCGGGGCTGCGGGTGGAGGCGGAGCTTCACGGTCACAGGGGAAGGTCGGATATTGTTGCCGAGTTCAGGGGACATACCTGGGTATTGGAGCTGAAGGTGGCGAAAAAAGGCGAGGACGCCGGGAAGCTGGCCGACGCCGCGCTTTCGCAAATAACGGAGAAAGGCTACGCGGACCGATTTGACAACGCCGTTTTGCTGGGGCTCGCGATAGACGACGAGCGGCGTTCCATAGGTGAGTACAGGGTGAAAATGAAGGGGGCGTAAAAACATCCGCTCCCTTCCGAATCATCACGCGGGCGCTATTACTTTCGCCCGGCCGCCAGTTGGTCGATGGCCCGTATAAGCGTGGTTTTACCCATACCCCGCTCCATTTAGTGATAGCTTATAATGTGGCGCATATGACGCAAAGGAGTGAGACACCATGGGCAATTTGCCGAAACTGCCGATAGGCATTCAAACCTTCGGTACAATCAGGAGCGAGGGTTACCTTTACGTAGATAAGACAAAATATCTCGTCGACCTCATCGACAGGGGCAAGGTTTATTTTCTTTCGCGCCCCAGGCGCTTCGGCAAGTCCCTGACCGTCTCCACCTTCGAGGCGTTGTTTACCGGCAGGCGCGAACTCTTTGAAGGATTGTGCGCCGAGGAGTTTTTTGACAGGCCGGGATACAAATCTCATCCGGTCATCAGGCTGGATATGAGTCAGGCCGTGACAAACAGGGGCTTGGAGGATCTGTTGAGCTCAATGACCCTCCAAGTCATCAAAAGCGCGCGGCATCACGCTATAGAGCTTTCGGAGCTGGCGCTGAAAAACCCCTCCACCGCTTTGAGCGAACTTATAGAACTTGCCGCCGAAAAAGAGAAAAAAACTGTTGTGGTACTTGTCGACGAATACGACAAGCCAATACTCGACAACATGCACGACCTCGAAAAAGCCGAGGCCGCCCGTGAAATATTGAGAAGTTTTTACGTCCAGATCAAGGCGGCCGACAAGCACGTATGCTTCGTCTTCATCACCGGTATCAGCAAATTTTCAAAAATGGGCGTCTTCTCGGCAATGAACAACCTCGTCGATGTCTCCATGGACGACAGATACGCGGCGATGCTGGGCTACACGGAGGAGGAGTTGCCGGCGTACTTCGGCGAACACATCGAAGAAACAGCCGCCAGGCTCGGTAAGACCAGAGAAGACCTGATAACCGAAATACGCGGCTACTACGACGGATTCTCGTTCGACGGGAAAACCATGCTTTACAACCCATTCTCGACCTTAAATTTTTTCAACAATCCGGTTTTCAAGAACTACTGGTTCGAGTCCGGTACGCCGTCGTTCATCGCGCGCTACATGAAGGACAGAAATTTGACGGTAGAACAGTTCCGGGGCTTCGAGGTATCGCGGGACTTCGCGTCGTTCCCCGGGGAAATAGAGAGTTCGACCGCAGCCGGCTTTTTGTACCAGTCGGGCTATCTGAGCCTGAGGCCCGGCCTTATCGACGACTATTCGCTCGACTACCCGAACCGCGAGGTTCACTCGGCCATGTCGGCCCTTCTGACTCAGAATCTTCTGGGGGCTGATTCCTCGATAAGTTCCGGCACGCTCATGAAAAAATTCCTGATGGAAACCGACGCCGGGGGAGTTGTGGAGGAGTTCAACCAACTGCTCGCGGCTATTCCTTACGACGATTACGCTGCTGCGGCGAAGACCGCGATAAGGCGCGGCGGCCTAAAAATGGAACCGGTCGAGTGGCTTTACCGCTCGACGCTGCTCTCGTTCCTTTACGGAATCGGGCTGGACGTGGAGGCTGAACCTCACACGAGCAAAGGGCGGGCGGACATGCTTGTAAAATTCAGGGGGCGTGTCTGGGTGATGGAGCTCAAAGTAACCAAAAAGGCGAAAAAAAGCGATGACGCCGCAAAACTGGCCGACGCCGCGCTCCAGCAAATAATAGAAAAAGGCTACGCGGATAGATTCGGCAGCGCCGTTTTGCTTGGGATGGCAATAGACGACGAGAAGCGTTCCATAGAGGAATACAGGGCGCGGTTGGTATAATTAGCTATTCTAACTTTAGGCCTTTTATTTCAAACTGGTATAAAAACGGAGGAGCCGCGCGTGAAAAAAATCGGAGTTTGGGTTCCGTGTTTGATAGCTTTGCTGTTTGCCGGCGTCGCGGCCGGCCACGCTGCCGACGTGGACGACTTACCGGACCAGGCGCAGCTCTCCGCCGACAGAATGTTTTTTGAAGCCGAGAGCGGCGATTTTTCGGCTAGCGGCAACGTAGTCATTCAGGCCGACGGAGTGACGTTCCACGCGCCGCAGGGCGCCGGAAACGTCAAAAGCAAGGAAGTGCATTTTTTCGACGGCATAACGGTCTCCGGTGATTGGCGCGGCGATTGGCTCGACCTCTCGGCGGGGAAGGTGTCGTTTTTCTTCGGCCAGACCCCCACCTACATAGCCGAGGGCACGGTAAAAGGGGTTCTGGGAAAAATATACCTGGAAGTGGAAAAGTTTTACATGAAGGGCGCGGACTTCTCCGCCATAAACGTGCGGCGTTTAGAAGACCGCGAACTGGAAATCTCCTTCGGCGCGGCAAACGTGAAAGGCGTAATAGAGGGCGGGGTTTTGGCCGCCTTCACCGCGGAGGGCGACGTATGGTTGAACGGGCGTCCCAACGCCGACGGCGGAGCTGTGGACATCAGAGGGGACAGGGCGGTGTACTCCGTGGAGCGCGGCAGCGTAGTCCTGAGCGGTAACGTCAGCGCGGTGCAAGAGGGGCGCGCCCTGACCGCAGGTTCACTGGTGTACTTTCCGTACGACAACAGGCTCGACGCGTACGGAGGCCCGGACGGAGGCACGGCGAGCATCACGATAGACATGAGCAGGGAGCAGCGGGAGGAACGGCGGTGAAGGGAGCGGTTCTTTCGGCTGCCGGTCTTCGCAAGAGCTACAAAGACCGGATTGTCGTGAACGACGTGGACATAGAGATAAGGCAAGGCGAAGTCGTAGGGCTTTTAGGCCCCAATGGTGCCGGAAAGACCACCTCTTTTTACATGATCGTCGGGTTGGTGCAGCCTGACGCCGGGACAGTCTTCATCGGAGACCGCGATTTGACCGGAATGCCGGTGTATCTGCGCTCCAGGGCGGGAATAGGGTATTTGCCCCAGGAAACCTCGGTGTTCCGCAACCTGACCGTAAGAGAAAACATCGAACTTGCCTGCGAAGAAACCGGGGCAAAATCCATCCCCGCGACAGCCGAATCCCTTATGGCGCGCTTCGGTATATCTCATATTGCCGGTACGCACGGCTATGCGCTGTCGGGAGGGGAACGCCGCAGGGTGGAAATAGCCAGGGTCATGCCCCTGCAGCCTGATTTCATTCTCCTGGACGAGCCGTTCAGCGGCATCGACCCCATAGCCGTGAGCGACATTCAGTCAATGATACAGGAACTCAAAGAGCAGGGATTTGGGGTTCTGCTCACAGATCACAACGTCAGGGAGACTTTGTCAATAACGGACCGCACATACCTTATTCACGACGGGCGCATCATCCTGAACGGGACTCCCGCCGAGATGATGGAAGATCCTCTGGCGCGCAAATTTTATCTGGGAGACAACTTTGAATGGCAGCTCAATAAATAACACCAAGGGCCTTTTATTTTGATTTTGAAAAATCCCCGCAAATACCGTGTCATTGAAAGTCTTGACCCGTTCCCTTTAAGGTTGAGGCCCGCCTCGCCTTGGTTCAGTCTGCCGTAAAGGCCGTCATCTCCGGCGTGGACGTTCTGCCTCATGGAATCGAGCGTTGGCTCAAGACATAATCACGATCACGAGTACCGCAGGGAACAAAATAAAAAAATAAAGCGCTCTTTCAAGTGTGTGTTCAGTGATTACATTATATCAAAAAATTTGTGATATACTGATTCGCCGACATCGAAATTTTGATGTAATGAAGAAACTTATGACATAAACGAGGAAAGGATGTCGAGGCTGATGGCCGACATAATCGGGTTGGTTTGTTCTACGTGTAAAAGGCGCAACTACGCTACGACGGTAAACAAGAAAAAACAGGGCAAAAAGCTGGAAATAAAGAAATACTGCAAATGGTGCAGGGCTTCCGTGTTGCACAAGGAATCGAAGTAGTGTAGAATACTTCCCGTTGTCAAATTGCAGGTCCGTAGCTCAAGTGGTAGAGCACCGGTCTCCAAAACCGGGGGTTGCGAGTTCGATTCTTGCCGGGCCTGCCATTATTGTTATTATTAAAAAAGGCGCGACTGGAGGCCTATTGATGTCCAAAGAAATAGTACGATCATTACCGGGCATGGCTTTTTTGCGAGAAGCAAAGGCCGAGCTGAAAAAAGTGACTTGGCCGGGAAAGACGCAGATATGGTATTCGACGTTGATTGTTATTGCGTTTACCCTAACCGTTTCCGTTTATCTTGGAATCTTGGACGCCGTGCTTACGTGGCTTTTCCGCGCCTTTTCCCGGTGATTTGATTTGATATGGAGGCACAAGACGGGCGTCGGTGGTACGTCGTACAAACGTACGCCGGTTATGAAAATCGCGTAAAGGCGAACTTGGAGCAGCGTATAGCCACTATGGGGATGGAGAACAGCATTTTCAGCGTTCTCATCCCAATAGAAGAGCGCGTTTTCGTAAAAGACGGAAAGAGCCGTAAAACTACGAGAAAACTTTATCCGAGTTACGTTTTGGTAGAAATGCTTCTTGACGAGCAATCCTGGTATGTGGTGCGTCATACCCCCGGCGTAACTGGCTTTGTGGGGGCGGGAAGCTATCCTTTGCCTCTTTCGGAAAAAGAAATGCGGGAGATCATGGGGCGTATCGGCAAGGAACAGGCCAAGCCCAAGGTCGAGATTAACCTGAAGCCGGGGGACACCGTCAAGGTAAAGAGCGGCCCGTTCGAGGGACAGGTGGGGCCTGTGGTCGATATCATCCCGGCAAAGGGCATAGTCAAGTTTATGGTCAGCGTTTTCGGACGCGAGACAGCCGTGGAAACGGATTATTTGCTGCTGGAAAAGATATGAGAGGGGATTTCGTTTTATGGCTAAAAAGGTAGTAGGACAGGTCAAGTTGCAGCTACCGGCCGGGAAAGCGACACCGGCTCCGCCGGTCGGTCCGGCGTTGGGTCAGCATGGCGTTAACATCATGGAGTTTTGCAAGCAGTTCAACGCGAAAACGTCGGATCAGCCGGGTATGATCATCCCGGCGATTATTACGGTATATGCCGACAGGAGCTTTTCCTTTGAATTGAAGACTCCGCCGGCCAGCGTGCTTTTGAAGAAAGCCGCCGGCGTTGAGTCAGGCTCCGGCGTCCCTAACAAGACAAAAGTCGCGCAGGTTACCCGCGCCAAGGTAAAGGAAATAGCGGAACTCAAAAAGCAGGATCTTAACGCGTACGACGTGGAGGCTGCCATGCGTATGATTGAGGGAACCGCGCGGTCGATGGGCATCGAAGTCCAAGGCTGAGGTTTGTAATTTTGTGGGAGGGCCTGCGCTAACTCATGCGGCCCGCTTTTACCACTTTGGAGGTTAATTATCAGTTATGAAACGTAGCAAACGTTACCGGGAATTAGCGGCAAAGGTCGATCGAAACAAAGAGTACGGCCTTAAGGAAGCGATTGCCCTCTTTCGGGAGCTGGCGACCGCGAAGTTTGACGAGAGCATGGAAGTTCACGTCCGGCTGGGCGTTGACCCGCGCCACGCTGATCAGCAGGTACGTAGCACCGTGGGTTTGCCGCATGGCACGGGGGTCACCAAAAGAGTTTTGGCCCTGGCTTCCGGTGAAAAAATCAAGGAAGCCGAAGACGCGGGAGCGGATGTCGTGGGCGGGGATGATCTTGTGCAGAAAATCGCCGGCGGCTGGCTGGAGTTCGACGCCGTGGTTGCCACGCCTGATATGATGAAAGCGGTGGGGCGCTTGGGGAAGGTTTTAGGGCCGCGCGGTCTTATGCCCAGCGCAAAAACCGGAACGGTCACTTTTGAAATCGCCGACGCCGTAAAGGAAATCAAAGCGGGGCGCGTAGAATTCAGAGTGGACAAGACCGGCATCATTCACAATTCAGTCGGGAAGAAAAAATTTACCGCGGAGCAGCTTTTCGACAACACCAAGACGCTGTTGCAGGCAATTGTGAAGGCAAGGCCGGCTTCCGTCAAGGGAACGTACATTAAGAGCATTTCCGTGGCGCCGACGATGGGTCCGGGGGTAGCGGTGGACGTTCAGGCCGCGGTTAAAGAAATCGCTTCTTAGTTAATAAGCAGCCGCAGACAGCAGGCGCTTTTAAGTTCCGGCTTGAAAGCTCAATGTGGATAGCCTGCCGAGGTTGAGGAAACGTAAAAAGGCTTTTGCTTTGTTTTTTGAAGCGAGGCATTTTATTGTGTCCCTTGACCATATGTAGTCAAGGGACGATTTTTTTTGTAAGGAGGTGAAAATATGCCGGCAAAAATTAAGTACGAGTTGGTCGATCTCTTGAAAGGCAAACTGGAAAAAGCCTCGGCCGTTTTCGTGGGAGAATACCGCGGCATGACGGTCGAACAGAGCACCAGGCTGCGTACTTTGGTGCGCGGGGTGAACGGAGAGCTAAAGGTCGCAAAAAACACTCTTTTCTCCATCGCGATGAAGGAGGCGGGAATGGCGGCTTTGCCTGACTCCATGTCCGTCGGGCCCAATATTTACGCGCTGTGCTACGGTGACCCCGCGGCTGTGGCGAAGGTGCTGAAGGATTACGCCGCCGAAAAAAACCAAAAAGCCTTCATTTTGAAAGGCGGTCTTTTGGGAACGTCTGTTTTGAGCGTCGCTCAGGTTCAGGCTTTGGCGGATCTTCCGCCGAAAGACGTCATCATCGGGCAGGTGGTGCGCACTGTCGCGGCGCCTCTCGTCGGGTTCGTCACGGTTCTGTCCGGTACGATGCGCGGGCTGGTCACGTGCCTCGACCGTATCAGGGAACAAAAGGAAAACGCGGCGTAAGGCGTAATTTAATCTTTTAATTTAATTCTTTAGGAGGAAAAACAGTATGACTCGCGATGCAATGATCAAGGCTATAGAGGAAATGACGGTATTGGAGCTTTCCGAGCTGGTAAAGGCTCTTGAGGAGAAGTTTGGGGTTTCCGCGGCCGCTCCGGCTATGGCGATGCCCATGATGGCCATGCCCGGCGCGGGCGCGGCCGCGGCCGAGGATGAGAAGACGGAGTTCGACGTCATCTACAAAGGACCCGGCGCGAACAAAATCAACGTTATCAAGGTCGTGCGCGAACTCACCGGCCTTGGGCTCAAAGAAGCCAAAGAACTCGTGGACAACCCGCCTAAACCGGTCAAAGAGGGACTGACAAAGGAAGAAGCGGAAGAAATTAAAAAGAAACTCGTGGAAGCCGGAGCCGAAGTCGAAGTCAAGTAGGACTCTAAAATATACATACCCAGGGACTCGTTTCCCTGGGCTTTTTTTTGCGCGTTTGTTGTTGTAGAATAACCTGGACGCGCTTGTAAGCGTGCGTATTATCAAAATATGGGAGGTCGGACGGATATGGACGATAAAAACGCAGGGAAAGACTCTAAAGACCCCGCCGAGACGACAGAAGCGACGGAAGGGGGAGGATGTGGATGTAAACTCCGCGCCAACTGGAAGATTATTGCCGGCGTACTCGTCGTGGTGATAATCTTGCTGAACACTTTCTGGAATATGATGGAGACCAAAATATCCTATTCCGTGACATCCGTGACAAATGAAGTAGGGGCCGTCAAGACCGAGCTTGTCAATTTCGACGCCCGTTTATCTGAAGCGGAAAAGGGCGCGACTCTGGACACCGAGGCGGTCAAAGCCGACATCGCGGCCATCAAAAGAGCCGGAGAAAACTTTGAAAAAAGGCTGAACGCCGTCATCACGGCCGAAGAAGGGAAACTTGCGCTGCTCGAAAAAGACGTTGCGAATCAGAAAGCCTACATCGACGAACTTAAGAGCCTGCTGGAATAGGTTGTGAAATAACGCTCTTTGGCTGGAGCCGTGTTCGCGGAGGGCTGGGCTGTGCCGAAAAAAATATTTATAATAGACGACGCTGATTTTATGGTTGATATGCTGTGCGTGATTATGCGCGACGCGGGGTACTGCGTGGTAGGTTCCGCGTTCAACGGCGAGCAGGCAATGGATTTAATGCGGGCTTTGTCGTCGTCTGATTTGCCCGACGTCGTCACAGTGGACTTCCACATGCCGAAGATGGACGGCATGGAAACTGTCAGCCGTATACGCGCCCTTGTTCCCGGCGTCAAAGTCGTTTTGATAAGCTCCGACTCCACGTTGTCCGTGGTAAAGAGAGCCAAAGACGCCGGGGTTGACGCTTTTATAGCCAAACCCTTCGAGCCCCGGACAGTTTTGGACGCGATAGCGAAATTAGCGTGACCGGCGGAAGACCGGTTACATTTCGTAGGGGCCTTCAAGCCCCTTTTTTGTTGTCACGGAGTTATTGCATGAAACATGAAAACATAAGAAATTTTTGTATCATAGCCCATATAGACCACGGTAAATCGACTCTGGCGGATCGCCTGCTCGAGCGTACGCAAACCGTGGACTTGCGCGACATGAAGCATCAGCTTCTGGACTCGCTCTCCCTGGAGAGGGAGAGGGGAATCACCATCAAGCTGGTTCCTGTCCGTATGGATTACCGCGCAAAGGACGGACGGGATTACGTTCTGAACTTGATCGATACTCCGGGGCACGTGGACTTCGGGTACGAGGTGTCGCGGTCTTTGGCGGCGTGCGAGGGAGCGCTCCTTGTCGTGGACGCGACTCAGGGAGTCGAGGCCCAGACGGTCGCAAACGCTTATCAGGCAATAGAGCAGGGCCTTGAAATTTTGCCGGTGGTAAACAAAATAGACCTCCCGTCCGCCAATCCGGAAAACGCCAAAAAAGAGATATCCGAGGTCGTAGGGCTGGACGCGGCAAACGCCGTATTGAGCAGCGCCAAGGACGGAACCGGCATTGATGAAATTCTCGAGCGCGTGGTCTCGGACGTGCCCCCTCCGGAGGGCGACCCCAATGCCCCGCTGGAGGCTCTGATTTTCGACTCGATTTACGATAACTACCGCGGCGTCATATGTTACGTGCGCGTGGTGAACGGGACTCTGCGGACAGGGCAGAACATCCTTTTCATGGCCACAAACGTGCGGTATCCGGTGGACGAGGTGGGGGTGTTCAGGCCCGGTTTCACGCCGGTTGACCGGCTTGGCCCCGGCGAGGCCGGATACATCGCCGCCAGCATAAAAACCCTGGCGGAAGCGCATGTGGGCGACACGATAACCGACGCCGGCAAGCCGGCGGCCAGCCCCCTTCCGGGCTATCGCAAGGTCAAATCGGTAGTGTTCTGCGGCTTTTATCCGGTGGAGCGCGACGACTACCCCCAACTGCGCGACGCGCTCGAAAAACTTTGCCTCAACGACTCCGCCATCACGTATGAGCCGGAAACGTCCGTAGCCCTGGGGTTCGGTTTCCGGTGCGGCTTTTTGGGGCTTCTGCACATGGACGTGGCGCGCGAGCGGCTGAGGCGCGAGTTTGACGTCGAACTGGTCGCTACCGCGCCGAACGTCGTTTACGAGGTAACTACCTCGGGGGGAAACGCAGTGGAGGCTCACCGGCCAAGCGACTTTCCCGAGCTGGGGGATATAGAGGAAATTCGCGAGCCGTACATAAAATTATCCGTGTTTTTGCCGTCCGAATATGTGGGCAAGGTCATGCAGCTAGTCCAGGAAAAGCGGGGCGTCTACGTATCCATGGACTACCTGACGCCGGAGCGCGTGCGCCTGGTATACGACATGCCTTTGGCGGAGTTCATCATTGACTTTCACGACAAGCTGAAATCCCAGACGCGCGGATACGCGTCCCTCGATTATGAATTTATCGGGCTTCGCGCGTCGGAACTGGTGCGGGTTGACGTGCTGGTCAACGGCGAGGCCGCCGACGCGTTTTCTTTCATCTGCCACAAAGACGCGGCCTATCATCGCGGCCACGCCGCCGTCACCAGGCTGAAGGAACTGATTCCCAGCCAGCTTTTCGAGGTTCCCATTCAGGCGTCTATAGGCAAGCGCGTGATAGTACGGGTCAACGTCAAGGCACTGAGAAAAGACGTGCTCGCCAAGTGCTACGGCGGCGATATCACCCGGAAACGCAAACTCCTCGAAAAGCAGAAAGAGGGCAAAAAACGCATGAAACAGATCGGCAGGGTATCAATCCCTCAAGAGGCGTTCCTGGCCTACCTGCAAATTGACGAGGCGGATTAAGAAATAAAAGCCCCCGCGGTTTTTCCGCGGGGGCAATAATTTTTCTATGCGTTACGCAAACGAGCTGTCGTTTTCAAGCGCCTGCGACAGGGAGAGGAATGAATCGTTTATTTCGTAGAACGCGCTTACTATTCCCGGGTCGAACTGAGTACTGCTCCCGTCCATGATTATCTTCACGGCCTCGTTGTGAGGGAGGGGCGGTTTGTATACTCTGGTGTTCACCAGGGCGTCGTAGACGTCCACGATTGACACAACCCTGGCGGACAGCGGAATCGTCTCACCGGACAGGCCGTCCGGATATCCTTTGCCGTCAAATCGCTCATGATGGTGACGGCAGATGTCCCGGCAGTGCAAAAGGTACTCGTCGTCCTCGTCTTTTGAGAGCAGCGTGTCGATTATGTCGCTTCCTATGGTGGTGTGCGTTTTGATTATCTCGAACTCCTCGGCGGTCAGGCGTCCCGGTTTCAGAAGTACGTTGTCAGGAACGCCTATCTTGCCTATATCGTGTATGGGTACGGCCCTCAACATGCTTTCCGGGTGCAGTTCGTTGAGCTGGCGGGCGTAGTACGGGATATCCAGCAGGCGGTTGACGAGGTTTCTGGACAGGATACTCGTTCTCTTGACGTGATGGCCGGACTCCAGGTTACGGTACTCTATCACCGTGGCAAGGGTTTCCAGCATGTTTTCCTTGCTTTTAATGAGCTGGAACACTTTTTTCTCGACAGTTTCCTCCAGGTTGTCGCGGTAGCGTTTCAGTTCTATGTGGTTGTCAACCCTGGCTTTTACCACGTCAGGGTTGAACGGCTTGGAAATGTAGTCCACAGCCCCCGCGCGCAGGCCGCGCGTCTCTGTGCTTTCCACGTCCGCGGCCGTTATGAATACCACCGGTATGTTGGCCGTGCGCGTGTTGGATTTAATGAGGTCCAACACCTCGAAGCCGTCCAGTTCAGGCATCATGATGTCCAGAAGAACGACCGCCGGCAGCTCGACCGCGTTGAACAGCATGTCTATGGCGGTCAGTCCGTTTTCGGCCTGCCATATGTCGTAATCGTCGGACAGGATGGACTCTAAAATCATCCTGTTCATGTCCATGTCGTCAACAATCAATACTATATCTTTTTTCCTGGTCATTAAAAATTACCTTCCTCAATGGCGGGGATTAGCCCCGGTATCAGCTTGCGGGTCTCCTCCGTGGAAATTTCAAGCTTTTCAATAAGGGCGTCGTCGGACGTAAAGGAGCGAAGGGATTCTTCCAGCATGTGCGTCTTAGTTCGCAAGTCGTCGAGGGCTATGTTGGCCGCGATACTTTTCAGCGCCTGCGCGTGCTGAATCGCTTCTTTGAAGTTATCGGCAGACACGGCGTCCTTTATTTTCGCCAGCATATTGTTTTTTTGATAACTGCGGAGCAGGGCGGCATATAGTTTTCCGTGCCCCTTGAGGTTCTCCAGCCCCCTTTTCACGTTTATGAACGGCATGAGCCCGTCGAAATTCGGGCGCTGTCCGCTTTGTCCGGCATCGTCTGCGGGCGTCGAAGGAACCGGCTCCTCCGCGGGTTCCGGCGGCGCGGGCGGCTCCGGCTCCTTCACGACGGCTTCTTCTTTGGATTCCTCGGGCATGTCGCGCTCTGTCGTGAATTTCGCGGTGAAAACAAAGGTGCTGCCCTTCCCTTCCTTGCTTTTGACGTCAAACTCGCCTTCCATCAGCTCGACGATATTTTTGCAGAGAACCAGCCCCAGCCCGATTCCTCCATACTTGCGGGTTATGCTCCCATCAACCTGCTCGAACGGGGAGAAAAGTTTTGCGATGTTCTCCCTGGAAATGCCTATTCCGGAGTCCGAGACCGACACTTCGACGACCGCCTCGTTTCCGGCGCGTTCCTTCTGCCTGGCGGAGAAGGTTATATCGCCCCCCTCCGGCGTGAACTTGACGGCGTTGGACAGGAGGTTCCCCACAACCTGTGAAAGCCGCGCCTCGTCCCCGACGTACATGGTGTTTATCGTATCGTCAAGCAGGAACGTGAATTGCTGTTTTTTCTCGTCGGTTTGCTTTTTGAACTGTTCGTAAACGTCCGACATCATTTTTTTGAAATTGAAGGGGGCGTTCACAAGTTCCAGTTTTCGCGACACTATTTTCGAGATGTCGAATATGTCGTTTACAATCGCCTTCAGTTGTTTGGCGGCGGCGTCTATGTTATCCAGACAATTTTTGACCTCCGCCTCGTCGGACGACTGCTTTGCTATCTTGGTCATGCCTGTGACGGTGTTCATTGGAGTCCTGATTTCATGGTTCATGCGCGACAGAAATTCGCTTTTGGCGTCGTTCATATGCCTGGAGTTTTTCAGGGCGGCTTCCAGGGCCTCCTCTGTCTCTTTTTGTTCCGTGACGTCCATGAAGTGCTGCATATAAGCCACTGTACCCATCCACGTGACTATGCTGTCGATGTGTTTATAGTGTTTCTTCGCCATCGGGCAGTATTTCTCCCATATGTGATAATTCCCCTCGCGTAAGCTGTCAGAATATCTGGGGCAATCTTCACAAAGACCTTCCGCCCCTTCCTTGAATACCTGCCAGCAGAAGCGCCCGGACTCGTCCTTCAGGCCGAACTCCTCACGTACCTTTCTGTTTGCGTAAAGTATTTCTCCCGTGTCGAAACACGATACGCACACACAAGTGTCAAGGCTGTCCAAAAGAAGCCGAGCGTCATCCCTTCCGTTCATCAAGTGTCCTCCTCATAATTCAAGCCGGCGTAAATCGAACTAGTATATTTTACTTCAATTCCGGGGAAAAAGAAGTTATTTGTCCAGGAAGCAATATCGCAACTACAATATTCTCATGACTTGACAAAAAATCCTTCCACCCTTTTTGCTGCAAGGATTTCAAAATCTTATCTATTTTTGTACTGTCAAACTAGGGATGCCGTGCCTGTATTTAGTTATATTTTCTCATATCTCTCGCCACTTGTCCGATTTATTCAGCGTTTCCCTAGCTTCTCATGAACATTTCTGTGGAAATTTTCACATGCACATGATACCCTATATAATCGGAAGGGGTGTTTAGAAACCCTGACTGTCTTTGCCTGCGGTGAACGTGTCATTACCTGTTTCATAAATTTTGTGTGAGGTGTATAAATTGGCTATCAAGAAAAACGTGGAAGCTCAGTCTGGAACAAGTATTTTGGGAATATCGTCCAGCAGTGATGTATTGCGCAGAGTGGAGAAAATTTCAAAACGAACGGGAATGTCTTCTTTCAATCTCTTACAGAAGTGGGTTCTCCAGGAAGAATTTTTGATTGGGGTTATGCAAGGGCAATCGGGTGGTTTGATTAAGTTTACCGAAGGGCGGCAAGACAAAACACCCGCGCCGAAACAACGTAAGGAAACACCACCCCCCAAAACAGCAAAAGACAAAAGCGCGAAAACCAAGCGTTCCAAACCTGACAATCAGGGGTATCGAAAAGAGATTGCCCAAAGGGTAAAAAAGCTCAAAAAAGAGGGGATGACACTCAAGAAAATAACCGATCTCTTCAACGATGAAAAAGTTCCGACTGTGAGCGGGAAAGGGAAATGGTATTCAAGCTCGATCAACAACCTATTGGGTTTGAATAAGTAGGGCGGGTCAAACGCCCATAAACATTTCCAGCGCGTTTTTCAATATAGAGGCCGCGGTCAGGTATTCGCTTACCGATACGCGTTCCTTGTCGGTGTGATCCAATTTCGAGTCGCCCGGGCCATACGCCGCCACCGGGCACTGCCATGCCGCGGCCAGGTTGAAATCGGCCGTGCCTCCCTTAACCAGAAGGCGGGGGGCGAAACCGGCTTCGCGTATTGCCCCTCGCAGGGCTGTGGCAAGCCGGTTGTTTTTATCTGAGACGTGCGCCGGGATAGAGGAGACACATTGCGCGGAAAAAACGCGCTTTGTGTTAATTTCGTTGCCGTGAGGGACGTGCCTGCAACGAAAATGTTCGTTTGCTATTTCCAGGAGTTCGGCGGACCATACTTCCGGGTCGGCGCCTAGGGGAAGCCTCACGTCCAGGTCTACCATGCCGGTTCTCCCCGTGCTTTCCTCCCCTCCCTCCATCGTGATTACCGCTCCGGACGGACGCTCGATGACAGGCTTGGCAGCGTTGTCCCGCCGTTGGATTTCGCGCAGCACATCCGACGCGGCAAGAAGGCAGGCCGTCGCCGGGCCGGCGTCGCCGCTACGGTGCGCTCCGCCGTCGCCGGCGGAAAGCTGGATGCGCAGATGTCCGCGATAACCGATCGTTATGCCGCTGGTTCCGGATGGCTCGCCTATCACGCAGGCTTTTGGCGAATACAGGGGGATGACGTGCCTCGCTCCACGGGAGTCGCCCTCCTCCCCCACCGCCGCGATGAATATAAGACGCCATCCGTCAGGAACCACAGCCGCGCCTCCCGCGACGGCAAACGCGCAGAGCGGCCCTCTGGCGTCCACGCTGCCGCGCCCCCACAAAATTTCTCCGCGTCCGTCCGGGGCTTCCTCCAGTCGAAACGAAGGGCCGCCCGCCACGGTGTCGATGTGTCCCATCAGGATTATTTCTCTGTCCCCATTGCCGCGGCCGGCTATGACATTGCCGACCGCGTCGATGCGCGCGTCATCCCACCCATACGCAGGCAAGGCCCGCGCCAGATACTCGCAGGCCTTGCTCTCGTCGCCGGTCACGCCGGGAATTTCCACCAAGCGGATCAATAGTTCCCTGGCTTTAACAGAATCGATTATTAACTTACATTCACTTGTATTCACTTTTCGATAGTTTCAAGGACTTCGCCGAGTATTTCGGTCACGCGTGAGAAGTGCTCTTTCTCAGCCGTGAAGGGCGGCAGGAAACGCAATGTTTTAGGCCCGGCGTTCAGGGCCAGCACACCTCTTTCCTGCAGTTCCCTGACCACCAGGTCGGCCTTGACGGAAATTTCCACGCCTAATAAAAGCCCCATATGGCGAATTTCCTGAATCAAAGGGGACTTCAACTCCCCCAGGCGCGACGCGAAAAACGCGCCCCCTTCCGCCGCCCGCTCGGGGTAGCGTTCGGAGCGCAGCAAGTTCCACGCAGCCAGCCCGACAGCCGACGCGACGGGATTTCCTCCGTAGGTGCTGCCGTGCCCCTTCGCCGGGAAGTCGCCCAGCTCCCCTTTCCATATCACGGCGCCGGCGGGCAGGCCGCCGGCCAACCCTTTGGCCAGGGCTATAACATCGGGCTCAAGGCCAGTCTGCGAACTTGCGAGAAGCGAACCACAGCGGCCCCAGCCGCTTTGAATCTCATCGGCCACAAGGAGCGCGCCGGAATCCCGGCAGGCCTTTGTAACGGCCCTCCCCTGCTCCGTGCTGAGAATGTGCACTCCTCCCTCTCCCTGAACCGGCTCGACGAAGACGGCGGCAGTCTCCCCGTCCACGGCGGCCGGAACGTCATCGGCCGCGACGTGCGTAACGGGCATAAGAAAGTCAGTCCACGCTTTACGGTACTGCGGATTGAAGGTGAGCGCCAGCGAACCCAGGGTGCGTCCGTGGAACGCGCGCCGCAGGGCAATGATTTTTTTCCGTCCGGGGCGAAAGGCCACAGCCAGTTTCAAAGCGGCCTCAATTGCCTCCGTCCCGCTGTTGCATAAAAAAACCCTGCCTTTTTGATGGAGCGGCAGAAGTGACGCCAACGCTTTTCTGAAACCATCCCTCGCCGCGCTTACAAGCCCCGGCGAGATTGTCCACGGAGAGCGCGCCGCCTTGACGGCGGCCTCTGTCAGAACGGGATGGCAGTGTCCAAACAGAGCCGAGCCGTTGCCGCACAGAAAGTCGATGTGCGTCTTACCGGACGAGTCGCGGACGAGCGCCCCCTCCCCGGAGGCTATTTCTAACCCGCGACCGCCGTAAATGCCCGACACAGCGTGGTTCCCTCTCCTTCCAGCGCCTTGGATATCGGGTTATCCAGGCGGCTGTCGGCCAGTATGACCTTGCCCACGTTGCCCTCCAGCGCCTCGCGGGCGGCCAGGAGCTTGCGCTTCATGTTGCCGGCGGCCAAGGCTTCCAGTTCGCCCCACCCGCTGAGATCGCCGGTTTTGACGCGGCTGCTCGGATTGTTGACGTCACGCAGTATGCCGGGCACGTTGCTCAGAATTATAAGGGCGTCGGCCTGAACGGCGGACGCCGCCGCGGCGGCCATACGGTCTCCGTCCACATTGAGGCTGCATCCGCTTTCGTCGGAAGCCAGCGGCGGCAGCATGGGCAGCAACCCCTTTTTCCACGCGTCATGCACGGGCCGCGGGTCGAAGCCGCAAACCGTCCCGCTGTAATTTCCGCGCAGGATACGAATCTTTCCGTTTTCCATAGAACGAAGGCTGTCTTTGCGAGTGGCCTTCGCCGTCACTGCCTGGGAAGGATAAATGGGCAGGCTCCCAACCCCGGATTTTCCGAGCTTCAATGAAAGCTCTTTGGAGAAATTGTGGCACGCGGCCTCAAAAAGCTCCAACTCTTTCGCGCCGACGAAACGGCTTCTATATCCGCTGGGGCTCATAACATAAAGAGGTTCCACGCCGCACGAACGGCACATAGCGTCCATCGGCCCACTGGCGCCATGCACCAGCACCCACCGCTCGCCATGTCTCACCCGCTCGGCCAGTTCCTCCAAAAGATTCGAAGGGTCGTTGCCAATTGCTCCGCCAATCTTGACAACTCCTGATTTCACTTTTAAAAGTTCGTTCATTGCAGGCATCTCCTAGTCAAAATAAATTAAAGTTTCTTCTATTGACGTAAAAACAACCCTAGTTTATCATGTTCCTGCCAACCGGTCAACCGGTTAAAAAAACGGGTGTCGGAAATTACAATTCCACGCCAACGAGGAGGAATTTTAACATGAACGCTGTCAAATGTCCTGTGTGTGAAGCCGACGTTAAGGTAGAATCTGAAGTTATGCTGGGTGAGCTTCTTACCTGCGGGGATTGCGGGGTTGAGCTCGAGGTAACTTCCCTTAGCCCTCTGACGGTGGAAGAAGCCCCGGAAGTTCAGGAAGACTGGGGCGAGTAAAACGGGATAGACGGGATTCTCAAGGGCCAAGGCCCTTGAGCGGGGTATGGGGCAGCGCCCCATAGCGTTTAATTTAGAAGGCAGGGGAATTTTTTGCTTCATATTTTTTATTCGCGTCTTAGAATGGAAGAAAAAGCCCTTCACAAGGCAGCCGAATCGCGCGGGGCAGCTTTTGATTTTCGTGACGTCGGCGATTTGGTGTGGCCGGATGATTTCGAGGGAGTTGGAAAGGGCGACGTTGCGCTCTGCCGCTGCGTGTCCCAGACGCAGAACATTGCCTTAACTCAGTTATTGGAAGGACGGGGAGTCAGGGTCATCAATCCGTCGGAAACGATGTTGCTGTGCGGGGACAAGGCGGCCACGGCGGCGCTGCTCGAAAAGAATGATATCCCCCAGCCGGAGTGGCGCGTGGCGGCTTCTCCCGAAGCCGCGGTGAAAGCCGCCGAGTCTATGGGATACCCGGTGGTCTTCAAGCCTGTTTCCGGCAGTTGGGGGCGCTTGCTGGCAAAAATCTCCGACCGTGAGTCCTGCGAGGCGATAGCCGAACATAAGGCGCATATGGGACCGGCGCACTCCGTTTTTTTTATTCAGAAGTACGTGGAGAAGGACGGTTTCGACCTGCGGGCCGTGATGCTCGGGAAAAAAACGGCCACGCTGATGAAGCGTTCCAGCGCGCATTGGATCACCAACACCGCGCGGGGGGCTACGCCTGAGCCGTATTCAACCGACCCTGAATTGGAAGATTTGCTGAGCCGCACCGCGCTGGCCGTTGGGGGAGATTTTCTCGCTGTGGACGTTTTCCCGACGCCGGACGGGTGGGTTATCAACGAGGTGAACGGGCAGCCCGAGTTCCACGGCTCGGTTGCCGCGACCGGAATCGACGTGGGCGGCCTTATGATTGATTACGCCATGTCGCTGCACGAGTCTTTATTATAAGGAGGATTTCAGTTATGACCGACTCCAAAAAAGCCGCGGCTGTCGTGTGGGGAGCGAACGGAATGGCCGGCGGCGAAGTTCTGCGTATACTTGCCGGACACCCGCGCCTCACGGTTGCCGCAGCGGTCTCCCGCAGCAGGGCCGCTCAGCCGGTGTGGACGATTCATCCCCACCTGAGGCAGGATTTCCCGGAAATGACGTTCACAGCGCCTGAAGATGTGCTGGACGTGCCGGCGGACGTGGTGTTTTTGGCCCTGCCTCACGGAGCGTCCTGGAAAACGATAAAAGAATACCGCGCGCGCGGCGTAAAGGTGGCCGACCTCTCCGCCGACGTTCGCCTGAAAGACTCCGCCCTGTACGAGGAATGGTACGGCGGGCAGCACCCCGCCCCGGAACTGACGGAGGAAGCGGTGTACGGTCTCCCGGAACTGCACCGCGAGGAGCTGAAAAAAACGCCGCTTGCCAGCGGGGTGGGATGTAACGCGGCATGCGCCATTCTCGGACTGGCCCCTTTGGCGAAAGCCGGCTTGATAGCCGAGGCGCGGATGGAACTGCGCGTGGGTTCGTCCGAGGCGGGAGCCGCTCCGTCGCAAGGGGGACACCATCCCTACCGCGACCGCACGCTGCGAGTGTACGAGCCGTTTCGCCACCGCCATATGGCCGAGGTTATACAGGAGTGCGGCCTGGCTTCGGCGGCCTTGACTATGACCATGACGGCCTCCCCTATCGTGCGGGGCGTCCAGATGCTGGCGCAGATTCGCCTGGCAAACAAGGTCAAAGAGCCTGATATATGGAAAGCGTACCGCCCCATGACGTCAGGGCAGCCGTTCTGGTTCCTCTCGCCCGCGCGCCCGGCTCATTTGCGCCTGCCGGATCCACGGCACGTGCTTGGCAGCAACCGCGCGCTGACCGGCTTTTCCTTGCACGAGGACGGGGAACGCCTGCTGGTGGTCTCAGCCATTGACAACCTCATGAAGGGCGCGGCAGGCACAGCCGTCCAATGCGCCAACCTCATGCTGGGCTTTGACGAAACGGACGGGTTGACCATGAAACCCGTATACCCGGCTTGAGACTGACTATGCAAAAGCTGATAATTGCGGCACTAACGCTGATGTTTGTCCTTCCCGTCACGGGCTGCGCCGTATCCGCGGCAACGTATAACGACGTTCCAGGCGTAACCCGGGATGAAATAAACGCTATTGAGCAATTACGGAGACAGGGCGCATCTTTCATGGTGAGCGTGCCGAACAGTATCGAATTGTTTATGGACGAAAACGGGGAAGCGCGGGGTTATACGGTACTGCTCTGCGAATGGCTGTCCGCGCTGTTTGGAATACACTTTCAGCCGGAGATTGAGGATCTGGGCGTTATCGCGCAAAGACTGAACGCCGGCGAGGCTGTTTTCGGAAGCCAGGTCATTACCGAGGACCGCCTGCTGCGTTATTTTATGACCGACCCTGTCGCCCAGCGTTCGGTTGCAATCATGCGTTTTGCAGGCAGCCGGCCTGCCGGCGTAATAGCACAGTCAAGGCCGCCGCGCTATGTTTTTTTGGAAGGCGCCATGATGATAGGGTTGTTTGCCGGCACGCTGGAACCCGGCTCTTATGAAGAGATTATCGCCGAAGATTACTCAACTGTTTACCGTCTGCTGCGGAGCGGCGAAGCTGACGCCTTTATCGGCAACAATACCATGCAAGCCGCCTTTGACCTTTACGGCGGAGTGATTTCCGAAGAATTTCTGCCCCTGACGTTTATTCCCGTTGCGCTGGCAACGGGAAACAAGGGCTTGGAGCCGATTATATCGGTGATCAGCAAAGCGCTGCGGAGCGGCGCTTACAGCCATCTGACCGAATTGTACAGGCAAGGGTATCAGGACTACAGAAAGCATAGTTTCCATTTGCGGCTGACCGATGAAGAAAAGGCGTATTTACGGGATAATCCCGTAATACCCTTCGCCACCCAATATATGTCTTATCCCCTCAGCGTTTACAACAGGAACGAAGACCGGTGGGAAGGGGCGGTCTTTGACGTACTGGAAGAAATGGAACAGCTTACCGGGATTGCCTTTGAACGGGTCAATGGCCCTACCGCGGAATTGGGGGAACTTATGACACTGCTGGAAAACGGGACGGCGTATTTCATTCCAAACCTGGTTCAGAGCAATGAACGCAGGGAGAGGTTTATCTGGCCGAAAACCATGTACATAACGGATAAATTTGCCCTGCTGTCCAAGCGGGGTTACCCGAATATCCAGCTAAACGACATACCTTTTGAAAGAATCGGATTACACAGAGGCTCCGCCTTTACCGATATGTTCCGAAGCTGGTTTCCCAACGCCGTTAACACCGTCGAGTACCCCAATTCCACCGAATCCTTCATGGCGCTGGACAGGGGCGAGGTCGACCTTGTGATGTCCACTCTGAACAGGCTAGCCACCTTGATTAATTATCATGAGCTTTCGGATTACAAAGCCAATTACGTGTTTAACGCCGCCTTTGACGCCTCCTTCGGAATAAATAAGGATCAGGCGGTTTTGTGTTGCATTATCGACAAAGCGCTTATGCTCATAGACACCGATAGAATTTTGGAACAATGGCAGACCAAAACATATGATTATCAGGCAAGACTTCTGCGCGCGCAGCGTCCGTGGCTGATAGGCGCCGTTATTACGCTTGGGTTTATAATTGTTTTATTAGTGTTCATATTTCTGGTATACAGGAAAAAAAATCAAACCATAGAGGAGCAGACGTCCAAGCTAACCGCGGTAAACAACAGAATTGAAACAATGATAAGCAACCTGCCCGGAATGTTATTCCAGTGCCTTTACAACCCGCCTGTATATGACTACACCTTTGTCAGCGACGGCTGTAAGGAGCTGACAGGGTATACGCAGGAAGAATTATTGAGCGGGGAAATCAATTTTGATACTTTAGTGCATCCCGACGACGCCGTTCCTGTCGATAATCAGGTTAACGCGACGCTCCCATTGGGAAAACAGTTTGACTCCTCCTTCCGGTTTATAAAGAAAGACGGCTCGATTAAATGGATATGGGAAAGAAGCCGTGTGGTGCAGTATAACCCTGACGGGACGCCATATATGCTTGAAGGTTATTACAGCGACATCACCGAGCGGCAGTTGCTGGAAACAGCCGAGATGGCAAACCGCGCGAAATCCGAATTCCTTGCGACGATGAGCCACGAGATAAGAACGCCGATGAACGCGATTCTGGGTATCACTGAAATTCTGCTTCATGATGAAACGCTGGCGCCAAACATAGTGGAAGCGCTGGGCAAGATATACAATTCTGGCGATTTGCTGCTCAACATTATCAACGATATATTGGATTTGTCCAAAATCGAAGCGGGCAAGCTGGAATTGGCGCCGGGTAAATACGACGTGGCGAGCATGATCAACGATACCGCGACTCTGAACATGATGCGGGCCGGCAGCAAGCCTATCGAGTTTGAACTCTCCGTGGACGAGAACGTACCGTCAACGCTGGTCGGCGACGAGCTTCGCGTAAAGCAGATTTTGAACAATCTGCTTTCCAACGCGTTCAAATACACGGAAAGAGGCGTGGTAAAACTTTCGGTCTCCGCCGCGGTCGCGGACCATAGGTTTAACGAAGCTACGCTTGTCATTAAGGTGAGCGATACAGGCCGCGGCATGACAAAAGAACAGCTAAACACGATATTTGACGCGTACTCCCGTTTCAACTCGGGGGCAAACCGCACAACCGAAGGCGCGGGGCTGGGCATGAACATTACGCACAATCTGCTGCGTTTGATGAAAGGTGAAATTTCCGTAAAAAGCGAGCCGGACATGGGCACGATATTTATAGTGCGTTTGCCGCAAGGGACGGCAGGCGGGGGCGTGTTAGGCAGAGAAACAGCGGAGCAGCTTCAGAATTTCAGCACAGGGGGCGCGAAGCAGATAAAAAGAGCGCAGGTAGTGTTCGAGCCTATGCCCTATGGCCGCGTTCTTGTAGTGGACGACGTGGAGTCGAACCTGTATGTCGTCAAGGGGCTTCTGTCGCCTTACAAGTTGTCGGTGGACACCGTCATGAGCGGATTTGCCGCTATTGACAAAATCAAGGACGGCAAAGAGTATGACATAGTGTTTATGGACCATATGATGCCGCAAATGGACGGCGTGGAAACGACAAAAATCATCCGCGGCCTGGGCTATGCGCGTCCCATTGTCGCGTTGACCGCCAACGCTCTGGTAGGGCAGTCGGATATGTTTCTGGCAAACGGTTTCGACGGTTTTATTTCCAAGCCCATCGACGTGCGCGAGTTAAACGCCGCGCTGAAAAAATTCATATCAAGGTAAAACGCGTTCCCTCAATTTTTCAGCGCTGTGATCGGCACGACAAATACGCCGTCGGGACGCCGGTATGCCGCGTTTGACATTTTCTATCGTCAATAATACGGGGCATATAGTTTTGCTTATCCATAACCGGCTCACCTCAAGAGCATTATATCCAAACCCGATAGATTTTGCGTTTGTAATCCGATATATTTCCGCGCAATGCGCTGTGTTGAAAAGCAAGCCATTTTAGAGGGTTTGGGTATACTATATAAAAAAAGACCATAAAACGTTTAATGGGAGATGATTTTATGGACAGAGGAATTAAGAGATCGTGAAATATCACGAGCCGGTTTCAAGAGATCATGGCAAAACCAATATATAACGGCGAAGAAGAGTTGCGCCAGGTACGTGAAAAATACGGCAATTTGCAGGAAGACGCGGAAAAAGACAAGCTGATAGAAGAACAGCGTCTTGCTCATCATACGTTTCCGCCGGATGGCGCTTTTCTGAAATACCTGTTGATCTACTGCATCGGTGTTTTTCTTAGCCACGCGGCAGGAACGGGTATAAACGTTACCTCCTATACGGACTTTTTGATATACAGAAAAGACCTGATCGTGAGGTTGCCATATTACATGATGCCTTTTATTGCTCTTGCCTGGCTTTCATGGAGCAGATACAGCAGGAGCGCGTTATTTTTCTCCGCCGGTATGGGTTTGATTGGGATATTCAACCATGCTTACATCGCTTTTCTGCCTCTGCGATTCGGGCTGCTTTTTTTCTTACGCCTGGGTGGAGGCAAACTGTCAATTAATACGTATGCCTTGATTACATTGGCGCTCGCCGTAATTTTTGCGGGCATCTCGCTTTGTATCTTTCGACATGCCAAACGCCTGCTCACGGCAAAAAACGATGAAAACAAACCATGTATATTCTAGGAGTAGGTACATACATTACAGCAGAAGGAAGAATCGCCTCTAGGGGAACCAGAAGTCTTGAGAACCTTGTATGTGCAGAACTAGACTTGCATAATGGAGATTTAAAGCAGTTAAAAACTATTAAAGAGCTTTCTGTACAATACGACTTGTTATTGTCGGGAGGGATTGGTTTCTCCCCTTCTGCGTCATACCTGCTTTACCCAAATTCTTACGCTCGCGGCAATTTGGTGGCGCGAAACAGGCTATATCTTGTAGATACTCGAACGTGGGAAGAAGAAAAAATCATGTTGGATGACAAATATTCCATGTCAGTGCGCGTAGGAGGGCAAGGTAGAGATGCTAACTGGTATGAATGGGGATTTACCCATGATGAAAAAGATATTTACATTTTAGCTCAAGAAATAGATATAGACGGCATGGGCAGAGGCATGAACACGCACGCATACCTGCTGCTGAAATTAAACTTTGAAACAAAAGAAACACAGGAAATTTTAAGAATTCGCAGAACGATCGAGATGAATAACCTCTCTCCTTGGAATAGGCTTGCTCTTTCCCCGAACGAAAATGAAATCGCATTACTGGGGCTCGAAAGACATCGCGGAAAACAAGAAAGATACATAGTTTTCCGCATTGCCAATCTGGGGACGAAAGAAACAAGGCAGATTGTTTATTCGCATGGCGGAACAGACAAGAGGTGGGGTAGAGAGATTGTTTGGTTGTCCGAAAAAACCGTTGCGATATTTTTAAGTGAGCGAGATGAATTCTTTTTTGGCAAAATTGAGGAGGGAAAATGATGGCTATTTTTTCACGAGATGAGACGTACATTTATGATCGTAGAGAATGGTCGATGGGTTCCATTATTTTTACCAATTGTTTTTGGTTTTTTTTGGCATCGCTGTACGGTATATTAGCTAAAGATAGGCTATTTTTATGTTTTTATGTTTTAGGGCCATTGTTCATTTTTGCGGATCATTGTAGTCTCCGTATTACCATCACGATGTTTTTGGTTTTTTTTGGCATCGCTGTACGGTATATTAGCTAAAGATAGGCTATTTTTATGTTTTTATGTTTTAGGGCCATTGTTCATTTTTGCGGATCATTGTAGTCTCCGTATTACCATCACGACTTCAAAGATGATATTTCACCAGGGATTTTTCTTTTATAAACGTACAATTTCTTGCCATGAAATTTTAAATATTATCCCCAATAGCTCAAAATATACTGACAGGAACAGATTTCCGTCTTTTTTTAAGGTTTGGTATTTTTCAGCAGGAACTAAAAAACCAGAGTTCATGATTAATTTGCGTAACAATGGTTATTGTTTCGTCAAAAGTAATTACGTAGAAGAAGTAATGAATGCTATTAAGAAAATCCAACCGCTTATTAAGATTGATTAATTAGTTTATGCTACTAGAGTTTGTAGAAAGGCTGCGATGAATGATGGCTATTTTTTCACGAGATGAGACGTACATTTATGATCGTAGAGAATGGTCGATGGGTACCTTTGTTTTTATGATCTGTTTCTGTGCTTTTTTCATATTGCTCTTCCAAATACGAGCTAAAGATCATCATAAACATATATATTTTACTTATTTGTGTTTCGCTGCTCCATTTTTTGTTCTTGCTGATAATTGTAGTTTGCGAATTTCTGTCACAGCTTCAAAGGTAATTTTTCGACAGGGCTTTTTCTTTTCTCGCAGGACGGTTTCATATGGTGAAATTGCAGATATTGTATTCAAAAATAGCTCAAAATTTATTTACCGCAATAGAACACGATCTTTTAGGAAGCAAGATTTCGCAGCAGGCTTTAAAAGGTCACGTTTTATCATTAATTTATGTAATAATGATTACTTAATTATTGATAGTATGGATGCACAAGAGATACTGGATGCTATCAAAAAAGTTCAACCACAAATTAAGGATCGATTGATCAAGGAGTTGTTTTGAATGAATTACACACCAACTAAGCTTTCGTACAACCCTAAGTCAGATGCCTTTGAATACCATGTGTTGATGGAGAATTATGATCGTTCACCACTGGACGAAGCTAATCTGGATAAAAATATCAAATGTACGGCGTGATGCGGTATGAAAAAATTTATCAGGAGCATGAAAAACGCCGCCAATAAAGTCACAAACTTCATGGGCGGCGTTTCATATAAGCTCAATCCTATTGATACGCTCAAAATGATAACGGCGTCCTCCATCTTCGGTGAGCCGGCTTACTACAGGGACGGGGAGCTTTCTCCCAAAACCTTGCGTGACTCGATTTTCGAAGTCAACGCCCTGTTTGCCCCGTATTCCATCACGAGCGACGAATATTTGGGCAAAAAGACGTCGGAAATCATGGAGATCGTGATAGACGAAGCCCTCAATTTCGATTACGAGGCAACAATCCGATGGGCGGAGGTATTGAGGCGCGACTACCTGATGAGGCTCAATCCGCAGGTTATCATGGTGAGGACGGCTTCGCACCCCAACAGGCGTGAATTTACCGATAAAAATCAAGGGGAGTTCAACAGGCTGAACCAGTCTGTCATGGCTCGCGCGGACGAGCCGGCGACACAGTTGGCCTATTGGCTTTTCCGAAACAAAACCAAAAATCGCATACCGGCCATTCTGAAAAGAAGCTGGGCAAAAAGGCTTTCCAGTTGCACCAGATACGAGCTTTTCAAATACCGCAACGCGGGGCTGGGCATGATCGACACGGTCAGAGTGTGCCACGCCAAAGGTTCCAATATAGACGAACTCATGAAAACAGGTACTGTCGCGGTACAGGACGACTCGGCAACCTGGGAAAAGCTCCGTTCCGAGGGGCATTCCTGGCTTGAGATAACCAAACGGCTCGATCTTCCCCATATGGCGCTGCTTCGTAATCTCAGGGGGATTTTCGAGGAAACGGACGACGCTTCTTTTTGCGCGGCCTTGATGAGCAGGCTGAAGGACGGCGTTAAGAAAGGCAAGCAATTTCCGTTTCGGTACTGGTCGGCGCTCAAAGCTGTCGAAAATTCCGAGGCGCGCCACAAAACTACGATAATGAATACATTGGAGGAGTGCGTGGACATCGCCACGGAAGAATTGCCGAGGCTCAGGGGCAAGACCATGTGCCTG
>WRKN01000004.1 GCA_009778055.1 Synergistaceae bacterium | reverse complement strand
ACATTGCTTGAGCAGAGCGGAAAATTAACCCCCCCATCCGATATTCGTAAAATTCAAGCGCCGGATGATGCGTTTGTTTCATTGGTTGAAGCTGATTTAATCAAAAAAAGCCAAGCAGTTAAAAAAACGTTGACTATCCCCTCTTGGTTAAACGAGATAGCGGAGAAAAAACATATCAATTTTTCAGGTACATTGCAGGAAGCTCTTATTCAAAAGTTAAACATCAGCCAATCTCAATAACCCGATTGAGCTTAAAGGCGAATAACGGATCAACAAACAAAGGAGAGCCGAAGCTCTCCTTTGTTTTCTATAATTAGTGTTTTCTATAATTAGTAGTAACGGCGGTTGCGATTTTAAGTTATAATATGCAGTATCTTTACGGTGCTGTTTGGTTCATGCGTACGTAATTTCTGCTAAGGAGATGGGATGTATGTGGAGGAATTTTAAGATTAGAACCAAAATGCTGGTTGGCTTTGCCCTGGTTTTGACGGTGTTTGTAATTTCGGTAGTCCTGGCGTGGTCGTACCTGAACGGCATCAGGGCCGACAGCGAGTATATCACCAGCAAGGCAATTCCGGCGCAGGGTTTGTGTATAAACATTAACAATGCCGTGTACGAACTCTTTATGGCGATGCGCCTCTTCCAGGTCGACGAGTCGGCGGAAAACGCCGCCGACGTCAGGCGATGGATGGCGGACACCCAAAAAGCTATGAACGACATATCGGCCATGAACACCACGTTCCCGGAGATACAGGTCCTGCAGCACCAAGCGAACCAGGTGCTTCCCAGGGTGAGGGAATACCTGGCCAGCATCGAGCGGAGCCTGACGGTCACCGTAAGGAAAAACGAGATATTTGACGTTTTGGTGACCGCGGCCAACAGCTTCACCCAGGCGATCGAAGATTTCAAGGACGAGTTGATAGAATACGCCAAAGTAGAGGCGGTGACGGCTGACGCCGACCTGCGCGTGAAGCGCCTGGACGATATCGGAGACGCCGCCGATTTGGTTATGGAACTGGCGGAGGTGCGCCGCCTTTTCCAGGCCGCCGTGTCCGCCAACGACCTGCCCGCCCTGGACGCGCTCCTGACCAAGCTCGAAGGGGAAATCGGTCCCGGTATTACGGCTCTCAGGGGGAAAATCGGCGTTCGTGAGGAAGAGCGCAAGCTGGACAACGTCTACAGGATGATGAGCGACTACCAGACTGCGGTACGGGAATTCATCGTGAGGAACAGGGAACTGGAAAGCATCACGCAGGCCCGGTCACATCTGGTCGCCGAGGTCAACAAGGAAACTTCGAGTTCCATCGAATTGACCCAGGAGCGAATAATGGAGCTTTCAAACGAGAGCCTTACCGACGTGTACGGCGCGCTGAGGGTTCTGTTAGCCTCGGCGGTCACGGCTGTTTTGTTCGGTATAGGGATAGCGTTTCTCATCTCCCACACCATAGCGGTCCCCCTGGCCATGATCGTGGGGCTGGCCGGACGCGCCAGCGACGGTGACCTGACCATTGAGGCGAAGGACTTCCACTATAAAGGCAAGGACGAGCTGGGGCTTCTTGTGGACTCGATATCCGCGATGATTGCGTCCCAAGAGGAAGCCTTGAAGCGCGTGTCCGACGTTTCCCATAACCTTGAGGAGAGTTCGGTCAGCCTTGCCGCCATTTCGGACGAGTCCATTTCGCAGATGAACGAGGTCAAGATCGCTCTGGATCAGGTGTCCACGCTCAGCGAGAGCAACGGCGCCGCGCTCGAGGAGTGCAACGCCGGAGTGGAGGAACTGAGCGCCGGGGCCGACACCGTGGCCCAGTCCGCAACGGACAGCGCCGCTTTCATCGCGCAGACGACCGACGCGTCCAACAAGGCCATTCAGACCGTAAACAAGGTTATTCACGGAATGCGCGACGTTGACGCGAACTCCAAGGAAAGCGAAGCTAAAATCAGGCAGCTTGTTTCCTCCGTCGAGAACGTCAGCAGCTTCGTCTCCGTCATCACGGGAATCGCCGACCAGACCAACCTCCTAGCTCTCAACGCCGCTATCGAGGCGGCGCGGGCCGGGGAGGTCGGGCGCGGTTTCGCCGTTGTCGCGGAAGAGGTGCGCAAGCTGGCCGAAGAATCCGCGCGCGCCGCGCAGAACGTGAACGGCATCATCACCGATCTCCAGGGCGGAGCGCACGAGAGCATCAAGGCGACCACCGAAGCGGGCCGTATGCTGGGGGATACCCTCGTCCAGGCCGAGCAGGCCCAGAGCGAGCTGAACAACGCCCTTACGGAAATGAACAAAGCCAACGACTCCATTCAGAACATCGCGGCCGTGGCGGAGGAGCAGGCCGCCTCCTGCAAGGAAGTCGCCTCCGCCATTGACAGCGCCACCAGGTCTACGATGGAGGTTGTCGAGACGATATCCTCCCTGCGCCAGGGGGCCGATTCAATGGTTCAGATGTCTCAAAACGTGGCCGAGCAATCCGGCGGCATAAGCGAGCACGCCGGAGAACTGACGGAAGTGATGTCCGGCTTCAAGCTGAATATCGACGACGGCGCGGCTAAAGCCTCGGGCAAACAGAAACCCAAGGCGCTGAAGGCGAGATAACAGGTAGGGCGTCCCGCTTCCGGGAAACGAACTAAAATGACGGGCGGATGGAAATCCGCCCGTTTTACGTTTATAATCGACCTGAAGTACGGCTATGATACCAGGTTGCAGTCAAACGAATGTTGATCTGGGCCTTAAATACTTGTCAAAGCTGCTTTTAGCTATTCTAACCTTAGGTCTTTTATTTCAAACTGGTATGAGAGGGGATGTTTTATTGAGTCTTGAAATGTTCGTTCAGAATTTTTTCAACGCGCTTGGACTGGGCGCGCTTTACGGCCTTATCGCCGTCGGTTACACAATGGTGTACGGCATATTGCGGCTCATCAACTTCGCGCACGGGGATATATTCATGCTTGGCGCGTATTTCGTGTTCTTTGCCACCATCCAATACAAACTTCCCTGGGCGCTGGGGGTGGCGCTGGCGATAGGAGGGGCGACGCTGTGCGGCCTTCTGGTGGATAGGATCGCTTACCGCCCCCTTCGCGGCGCGCCGCGGATATCGGCCCTGATAAGCGCCATAGGGGTTTCGTTTTTCCTGCAAAACCTGGGCGTGGTTGTTTTCACCGGTATGCCTCGCGCCGTCATCCGGCCCAGGGAACTCACTAACCCCCTGCCCATCAAGGACATAATTCCCCTGGAGTTTTTACAGGCCGGGCGGATAGGGGAGGTGCGCCTCATACCTCTTGCGATATGGGTTCCGGTCGTTTCATTCCTTCTGGTGGCGGTTCTGCTGTGGATCGTCTACAAGACCAAGCCGGGGCTGGCGATGCGCGCCATTTCACGCGACATAGAGACCACCCGGCTCATGGGCGTTTCGGTGGACAGGGTCATCGCCCTCACCTTCGCGCTCGGTTCTGCCCTGGCCGCCTTCGCCGGCATAATGTGGGCGCTGCGCTATCCCAGGGTAGAGCCTTTCATGGGCGTTATTCCCGGTTTCAAAGCCTTTATAGCGGCGGTTTTCGGCGGAATCGGCTCAATTCCCGGGGCAATGATAGGCGGTTTGATTCTCGGCTTCGTCGAGATCATGTCGGTCGCCTTCTTCCCTCATCTTTCGGGATATAGGGACGCTTTCGCGTTTATCCTTCTGATATTCATTCTGCTTGTCAAACCCACAGGGCTGCTTGGCGAGCGCATGGAGGAAAAAATATGAGCAACGGGACGCGCAACGCGATATTGAACTTTTTAGCCGTTGGAGGGTTCGTGTACTTTTTGTGGTGGGCTCCCGAAAATCTCGACGGCTACAAGCTGCGCATAATCAACCTCATAGCCATAAACGCCATTCTGGGGCTGTCGCTCAACCTGGTCTACGGCATGACGGGAATGTTTTCGCTGGGGCACGCCGGGTTCATGGCTATCGGCGCTTACGTTTCGGCGCTTTTGGTTCTTACCCCGGGGCAAAAGGCCACCATGTGGATACTGGAGCCCATGGTGCCGTGGCTGTTGAACCTCCATGCCCCGTTCCTGATATCCCTTGTCCTGGGCGGGGCCGCCGCGGCTTTTGTGGGATGCCTCATAGCGCTGCCGGTGCTGCGCCTGGGCGGGGACTACCTTGGCATAGCGACTCTGGGGTTTGCCGAGGTCATACGGATACTGATAGCCAATTTAATCCCCATAACCAACGGCTCCCTGGGGCTGAAAGGGATACCGGCCCACACCGACCTGTGGATGAGCTACGGCTGCCTGGGGGCGGTGCTGTTTTTTATGGTACGCCTGATGAACAGCAACTTCGGCAACGTGCTGCGCGCCGTGCGCGACGACGAGGTCGCGGCCAAGACCATGGGGATCGACACTTTCAAAATCCGCGTGCTGGCCTTCACTATCGGCTGCTTCGGGGGCGGGCTCGGCGGCGCGCTGCTTGGTAACCTCCTCACCACCATCGACCCGAGGATGTTCATGTTCATCCAGACGTTCAACATACTGATGATAGTGGTTGTCGGGGGATTAGGCTCCATGACGGGAACCATCATGGGTTCCGTCTTCGTTACAACCATGCTGGAATGGCTAAGAATCACCGAAAGCCCCATGACGATAGGCTCCCTCCGAATTCCGGGTATTCCGGGTATGCGAATGCTCATCTTCTCGCTGCTTCTGATCGCCGTCATAATTTTTCGGAGCCAGGGAATCATGGGCACGAGGGAGTTTTCGTGGAACTGGTTTTTCGGCGATTGGGGCGACGGACGTAAGGCGAAGGGGGCGCGGTAATCGATGAAAAGCGAGAAGAAAAACGTTCTCGAACTTGAGCGCGTTTCCATGAGGTTCGGCGGGCTGACCGCGGTGAACGACCTTTCGCTCGGCGTGCCGGAGGGGGGCATAACCGGGCTTATAGGTCCCAACGGAGCGGGGAAGACGACGGTATTTAACGTTATCACAGGATTTTACAAACCAACGTCGGGTTCGGTGTCCTTCGCGGGGCAGGCCATCACGGGACTGCCTCCTCACAGGGTGTGCAAGGCCGGGCTGTCCCGCACTTTCCAGAACATACGCCTCTTTCACAACGGAACCGTGCTGGAAAACGTCATGACAGGGAGCTACGTCCGTCAAAACGGGGCCTGGTGGGAATGTCTCAGCCCGTTTATCTTCCGGTGCGCCGCGATAGAGGAGCGCGAGATACGCGAGTCATCGCTGGCCCTGCTGGATCGCCTGGGGCTGGCGGCGCAGGCCGGCGTCCTGTCGTCGTCCCTGCCCTACGGGGCGCAGAGGCGTCTGGAAATAGCGCGCGCCCTGGCCACAAAGCCCAGATTTTTGCTGCTGGACGAGCCTGCCGCCGGGATGAACCCGCAGGAGTCGGCGGAGCTTTTGAACTTCATCCGCAGGCTGAGGGACGAATTCGAGCTGACGATTTTCCTGATCGAGCACGACATGAAGGTCGTGATGGGAGTTTGCGAACATATATGGGTGATGGATATGGGCGCGTTGATAGCGGAGGGCGCGCCGGCGGAAATACGCGAAAATCACAGGGTAATCGAGGCTTATCTGGGAAAACCCGACGACGGGGAGGCCGGCCGATGCAAATAGTGTTGGACGTTCAGAACCTGAACATCTGGTACGGAGGTATTCACGCAGTGAAGGGCGTCAGCCTCTCCATTGAAAAAGGCGACATAGTCACCCTGATAGGAGCCAACGGAGCGGGGAAGAGCAGCACAATCCGGGCGATAGCCGGGCTTGTGAAGGGATACAGGGGAACGATTCAGTACACGGACGCCGGCGGGACGCAGGTTCAACTGAACAACCGCCCTCCCGAGGACATGGTCAGGATGGGCATAGCTCTCAGCCCGGAGGGGCGCAGGATTCTGCCGCACCTTACGGTTGAGGAGAACCTGCGGCTCGGCGCTTACAGCCGCAAAGACAAAGCGGAAACAGCAAGCGACATGGAATATGTATATAATCTGTTTCCGCGCCTCAGGGAACGCCGGGGGCAGAAGGGCGGCACTCTGTCGGGAGGCGAGCAGCAAATGCTCGCGGTTGGACGCGCCCTGATGAGCCGCCCCGACCTCCTGATGCTCGACGAACCCTCTCTAGGGCTGGCCCCGAAGCTGGTCGGCGAGGTCTTCGGCATAATACGCGAGATCAACCGCCAGGGAAAGACCATCCTGTTGGTTGAACAGAACGCCTTGGCCGCGCTGTCGATAGCCAATAAAGCGTACGTCCTGGAGGTAGGCGCGACGGCCGTCTCAGGAACCGGCGAAGAACTGCTCCAGGACCCCAGGGTGAGGGACGCGTATTTAGGCGCGTGAGGGACCGGCGGTCAGCACTGCGCCGGATCAATCGGCGTCAAGCCGGCGCAGCTCTCGATCGGCACGGATACTACAAATCCGCGCGCGCTGGTGAGCATACCGAATGTCTTGCCGATAGACCGCATGAGTTCAACTTTATGCGCTTCTTCGGCAATGATAAGGATTATCTCTTTATCAGGCTGGAGTGAAATGCCGAAAAATTTGGACGCCTCCTCAATCGCGGCCTGCCGGGCGTGCAGCACCGTACCGCCGCGCACGCCCGCCGCCCGCGCCACGTCCATTACCTCCTCGCTGTATCCGTTATTGACGATAGCGATAACCAGTTCATGTTTCAATTTGCCGTGCGTTTCCGTATGCTCCATATGGTTCTCCTGTCTTTCGGCATATTTTTTATTTTCCGTTTCAAACGCGCGTACGATACATTTACTCACGCCTGAGAGCGGGACGGTGAATATGATCCCGTGCCCCGGGCGCATCATCTCCATACGCTCCACAATCGAGTCCATTACCCGCCGCGCCTTACAGCGATGCGCAATGCACAGCCCGATGGTTTTCTCTCTTTCGGACAGCCCGAGCACATTCAATATTTCGGAACGCGCGGTGCCTATCGCGTTAATCAGGTATTGAAAACTCACCTGTTTTTCGCGCAATATATCCTCAAGCTGCGTATGCTTGCAGCGATCGACAACAGCTATCAAAAGACGCGGTGATTCGACACTACTCATGTTCAATTTCTCCTCCATCTTCGTCAAAAACGATGATTTCGTCATCCAGTACATCGTCGTGCCGTTCCAATACGGCGAGTTTCATTCTGCGATTATACACAACTCCCATAATTTGAATAGAAACAGGCGGAGTCATCGCTATAAGGGCAACTGTCCCGAAGGCGTCCAGCATTACCCTGTCAGGGTCGATACAGGCGCCTATCGCGAACGGCAATATAAACGTGGACGTAACAGGGCCTGTAACCGCGCCCGCTGTGTCAAACGCAATCCCCGTGTATAACTTGGGCGAATAAAACGTCAGCGCAATCGCTGATATGTAGCACGGGATCAGAAGCCAGAGTATGGGAATATGGAACAGAATCCTTACCATTGTAAGCGCCAGCGACACGGCAACGCCGCACGACAGATACCTCATCACGGCGGCTCCGGGTATGACGCCGAGCGACACTTCCTCGACCTGCTTGCGCAGCGCGTGTATCGCCGGTTCCGCCGCGGCTACAAAATAACCGATTATCGCGGCAAGCGGTACTAAGAGCCATTTCAGCTCGGACCCGGCGAGGTCCGCGCCTATAAATACGCCCACAGGTATGAAACCCACGTCAACTCCCGTCATAAAGATCACAAGCCCTGCGTACGTATAACCGAATCCTATCAGCATCCGCAAAAAAAGTTTTATGTGGTAGCTTCTGGTCAGGATTTGATAAATAATAAAAACCGCGACAATCGGCCATATGGATTTTGCGACGTCTATGGACTGGTGCGGAAGCTCTTTCGCGAATTCCAATATGGTATCGCGCGTCGTCAGTATCTCGGGTATGGGAGGAGGCGTGTATACGGCCCCCTCGGGACTGAAGAGAATTCCGAGCATAAGAACCGTCATTACGGGGCCGATTATACACAGCGCCACAAGCCCGAAGCTGTCTTCGATAGAATCCCGGTCGCTGCGGAGAGACGAAACACCCAATCCCATCGCCAAAATGAAGGGAACGGCTATCGGGCCCGTCACCACGCCGCCGGCGTCAAACGCGACGGGCACAAAATTGTCCGGCGCGAAGATCGCCAGTATGATCAGTATTGAGTAACACGCTATGATAATCTTTGACAAGTTTATGTGAAGAATGACCCGCAGCACGGACAAAAAGAGGGAAAGCCCCACGCCGATGGAAACGGTTATGAGCAGCGTCCACCTCTCTATACCCGGCACGAGCATTGACAGAACTTGCAGATCAGGTTCGGCAAACGAAATTGTCGCTCCCATGGCGAATGAAAGGGCGCAGATCAACGCCATTTTGCGGGTTTTTGTAATGCCCGCGCCCACGTCGCTGCCCAGCGGCATAAGCGCCATGTCCACGCCCGTCGTCAACAGCCCCATTCCGAATATCAGCATGGCCGCGCCGACCAAAAACAGCATCAGCGTCCCCACGGGCATTGGGGAAACCAACACCGTGAACACGAAAATTACCAACGTGAGCGGCATTACCGCCGACAAAGCCTCGTGTGTCATTTCCTTTAATTTTTCCCGCATCTCTCCCGACCCTTCCTATTATTGTGTAACGCTATTATAACGGAAATTCACCCCGCTACTCAAGGTAAGAGCTTGTCAATAAAGGCTTTATAGAAATGTATTAGGATTTGCGGCACGGTATCAGCCTCTCCTCCCTGGTCAGGTCAGGGTTGGGCAAAAGGAGTTCTCTAAGGCGGGAGGCGCGGAATTCGGCGTCCGCCGTCTTTTTTGCCATCGCGCCTCCTTTTTGCCCGGCGGCGGGAAGCCTCGTTATTATCGGCACAGCGGCGTCGCCGCGTTTTTTTCGTTCGCGCAGAAGTTCGCGCCCCAGTTCGTCATACCCCAGCACGCGTATGTATGGCGGGGCGGACCGGGAGAGCGCCGCGGCGGTCTCCCGGTCCAGCCCGGCAAGGCAGCGCGCGGCCTGACGCTGAAGACGGCCGCGCGTGTACCGCGCGCACACGCAGCGCCCGATGAAATCCTCGTAAGAGTCCGCGCGGGCGTAGTGTTTCAGAAAAAGATTCTCCAGCCCCTCATCCATGCCCGCGCAGGCCCGCAACGCTCCCGGCGTGGAACGCGCAAGAAGCCCCCGGAGCTGATCCCACAGCTTGCCCGTGCTCGAACAGAGCCTGCCCATATCCTTTTCTTCCGTTAAAATGGACATGACGGAGTCCGGGACGGCGTCTTTCACCCAATCGGCGCTGTCCCGGCCTGAAAGGCTCTTTCGTATGGCGGCCGCGCCGGCAAGCCCGGCAAACCCGCCAAAAAGCCCCGGGGCTTCGTCGTTGTGCGCCCCTCCCTCGCGCTGCACCGGAATGGGTATCAGCTCATATCCCCCCCTTTGGATTTCGGCGAGGTAGGATACGGCCAGCGCGTTGTTTGGAGAAGAGACGATGTTATGGCTCCCGGGACGCTCACGCTCCAGGGCGAGAGCGAGGGCTTTGGGATACGAGCACCCTGACGCCAGGTTTTCTCTGAGATTTGACTTGAAAGAGAAAGGTTCCTGGATTAGAATTCTTAATAGGTTATCAAGAAAAGGTTCGTCTTCATTTTTTTGAGAGAACACGGAGGCGTTTTCCGCTCCGAAGGCAAGGTGCGTGACGAACCGGGCGGCGGCCATGATGCCGACGGCGCCGCGCGCGAACTCCGGCCCCGAGTTGCAGGCGTGGACGAACGGCAGTTCGAGCACGAGGTTTACTCCGCCGGCGAGGGCCATTTTGGCGCGGGCCGTCTTGTCGGCGAAGGCGGGGAGGCCTCTTTGTGTGAAACTGGAAGACAGCGTCACGACGACGGGCACGGTTGTTCCGGCGTGTTTCAGGGCTTCTCTCGCTTTCGCCAGGTGCAGGACGTGTCCGTTGTGGAACGGGTCGTATTCGGCTATAACCCCTATGACGGGGGTGCTTTTATTAAGTTTTCCGAGAGCGTTTTCCATGCTCAGATTATAAGACAAAAACTGAAGGGCGGGTCTGAGGTATGAAAATTTTGGTCATTAACTGCGGCAGTTCGTCTTTGAAGTATCAGCTTTTCGACATGGACAAGGAGCATGTTTTAGCGAAGGGCCTGGTGGAGCGTATCGGTATAGACGGCTCCAGGATTAAGCACACGAAGACGGGCATGGACGCCATAACCACCGAAACGCCTATTCCTGATCACAAGGCGGGGATTAAACTTGTGATTGACTCCCTGCTCGACAAGTCTCACGGGGTTCTGGCCTCCCTTGACGAACTGAGCGCGGTGGGGCATCGCGTGGTGCACGCCGGCGAGAAGTTTGCCACCTCCGTCAAACTGGACGACAAGGTAATGGCCGCTTTGAAGGATTGTATCCCTCTGGCGCCGCTTCACAACCCCGCCAATATAATGGGCATAGACGCCGTGATTGACGTTCTGCCCAGGATACCGCAGGTGGGGGTGTTCGACACGGCTTTTCATCAGACCATGCCGAAAGTCGCTTTCACTTACGCCATTCCCTACGGCTACTACGAAAAATACGGCGTGCGCCGTTACGGTTTCCACGGCACCAGCCATTATTACGTATCGCGCCGCGTGGCGGATATGCTCGGTTCACCCATAGAAAAACTGAAAATCATCACGTGCCATCTTGGCAACGGCAGCTCGATCACCGCCGTGGACGGGGGCAGGTCGGTGGATACCTCCATGGGTTTCACTCCTCTTGCCGGCGTGACAATGGGTACGCGTTGCGGCGACATAGACCCGGCGCTGGTTCCCTTCATATCCAAAACGGAAAATTTATCCATCGGCGAAGTTGATTCCCTCCTCAACAAAAAGAGCGGATTGCTGGGTATTTCAGGCGTCAGCAGCGACATGCGCGACATAGAGGAGGCGGCCGGCCGGGGCGACGAGCGTTCCAGGCTGGCGCTGCAGGTTTTGGTGTACGGTATCAAAAAATACATCGGCGCTTACGCCGCCGCTATGGGCGGACTTGACGCGGTGGCGTTCACGGCGGGCGTCGGCGAAAACAGCGCCACGGTGCGCTCTATGGCGTGTGAAGGGCTGGAATTCCTTGGCATGGAACTGGACGGCGAGAAGAACAAGGTTCGCTCCGAGGAAGCTGTCATCAGCACGGACAGCTCAAAGGTCAAAATTTTGGTCGTCCCGACAAACGAAGAACTGGTTATTGCGCGCGACACCAAGCGGCTGTTGGATTGAAAAACTCCCCCCGCCCTGCGGGCACCCCCCTCGAAGAGGGGGGCTTAGCTTCCTTGAGGAGGGCGCTTTAGCCTCCCTCTTTGAGGGGGGTGCCCCGGAGGGGCGGGGGGAGTTCTTTTGAAAGCGTGGGAATAGAATTGATCCCTGAAAACTGGAACTTCATCGTAGAACTGCCTCACCGCCGGGATGATGTCACCGTCGTCGAAAAAAGCTGGAAAACAGACCTTCCCGGCGGAGTGGATTTTGACGGCCAAAAGTTCTTCTTTCCTGAGGGTTTATCCGTGCGCGCGGAGGTTCAGTGGGTGGAGGAGCAGCTTCTGTCCGTCCGCCTGTCCGTCGGGGCCGCGGTGAGGGGTGAGTGCTCGCGTTGTTTGGCCGACGCGGAGCTTGCAATATCCGATGATTTGATGTATCTTTATCAATTGCGCGGATTGGAGCTAGGCAAGGATACCAGGCTTCAATCTGACGAAGGTTTTATGCCGGTGGAAGTTGATTACTGGGGACGGACTCTTTCCCTGTCGGATCAGGTTTGGGAGACGTTTGTGACGCTCCTGCCGGTGAAGTTGCTTTGCAGGGAGGACTGCGCCGGGCTTTGCCCAAACTGCGGCCATGACCTTAACGAGGGGATCTGCTCCTGCGAAGCGCGGGAATCGGATCCGAGGCTTGAAATCCTGCGCGGCGTTTCCTTCACGGATAACTGAATGTAAAAGGAGGGAAAGAACAATGGCAACGCCCAAAAGAAAATCCTCCCACGCGCGTACGGCGCAGAAAAAGGCCCATTGGCTGGGCGCGTTAAGCGTACCCAGCGTGGCGGCCTGCTCCAATTGCGGCGAGACAGCCCTAAGCCACAGAGCGTGTCCGTCTTGTGGATACTACAGAAAACGCAAAGTTTTGGAGATCAAAGAAGAAAAGGTATAAAAAAGCGGGCGGCAGGATGCCGCCCGTTTGCCGTTATGTTTTACTCCTGCGCCGCGGCCTTGCCTTTCTCGTACGCGGCCAGGTTCATCGTCAGGAACTCGGGTTTTCTCGCGCCCATCTTTTCCTTTACAGTTTCCAGGCAGGACTCGTCGCCCACTATGCCGGAGACCTTCACCAAAGCTCCCAGCATGACGATGTTAGCCACTCTGTTGCTGCCGATCTCCGTGGCTATTCTGTTGGCGGGAACCGCCACGGCCTTTATGTCGGGGCGTACCTCGCCGGGTTTGACGAGGTCGCTGTCGTAGAGCAAAACCCCGTCCGGCCTTACGCTGTTTTTGAACTTATCGAACGAAGGCTGGTTCATGGCGATTATCGCGTCGGCGGACTCCACCACCGGAGCGCCTATTTCGTTATTCGACACTATCACGCAGCAGTTGGCGGTTCCGCCGCGCATCTCCGGACCGTAGGACGGAATCCATGAGACGTAAAGTCCTTCAGCCATCCCCGCATAAGCCACCAACTGCCCCAGCACCAACAGGCCCTGCCCGCCAAATCCCGCGGCTATCAACGATCTCTTGAATTTTTTGTCAGTTTGGCCGGTCATGTCATCACGTCCTTTGCTTACTCGAAATCTTTATGGACGCCCAGCGGGTAGTGCGGAATCATGTTCTCCTCGAGCCACCTGCAGGCGTCCACAGGGCGCATTCCCCAGTTGGTCGGGCAGGTGGAGAGAACCTCAACAAACGATACTCCCTTTTCCTCGATCTGGTTCTTAAAAGCCTTCAAAATGGCCTGCTTTGCCTTGATGATGTCCTTTGGCCTGGTGACGGACACTCGTTCTATGTACGCGGGGCCTCCCAGGGTCGCCAGCATTTCGCACATCCTGATGGGGTAGCCGTTTGCCTCCGCCGTACGTCCCGTGGGACAGGTGGAGGACTTTTGCCCCAATAGGGTGGTGGGGGCCATTTGGCCTCCCGTCATGCCGTATATGGCGTTGTTGACAAATATCGTCGTGAGCGGCAAAGTGCGGTTCATCGCGTGGATTATCTCCGCAAGGCCGATGGAGGCAAGGTCGCCGTCCCCTTGATAGGTGAAGACTATCTTGTCGGGGCGTACCGCCTTGACTCCCGTCGCCACAGCCGGGGCGCGCCCGTGCGCCGCCTCCATGAAGTCGATATCCATATACTGGTGTATCAGCACGGAACAGCCGACCGGCGCCAGACCTATCGTCCTGTCCTGTATATCCAGGTCTTCCAATGCTTCGCAAACCAGGCGATGGACAACCCCATGCGTGCACCCCGGGCAGTAATGTGTATGCGTGTCGGCGTTCCAAACCTTCGGCATACTGAAAACCTGAGTTTCACTCATCTTGGGACACCTCCCTCAGCACTTCTCTGCACTTGTCCTCTATCTGGCGCACGGTCGGAGAAAAACCGCCCCACCGGCCCGTCGTGAAAATTGGGATGTTTCTGGTCAGAGATATGCGCACGTCGTCGGCCATCGGGAAAGCGGCGCTCATTTCCACGTCGAGGATGCCCTTCACGCATTCCGGTAATCGGGACAAACCGGCGGACGGGAACGGCCAAACCGTCAACGGACGCATCATTCCAACCTTATATCCCTCCTCGCGGAGGTTGTTTATTGCCGAGCGGCATACGCGGCTGGTCGTTCCGTATGACGTCAGCAGCAGTTCGGCGTCGTCCGCCATGTAGTGCTCGAAACGCGCCTCGTTTGCCTTGACGATTTTGTACTTTTCCTGCAGGCGCGTGTTGTGCGCCTCGAGGATTTCCGGGTCTAAATACATGCTGTAAACCGTCGCGCGCTTCCCGCCCCTTTCCTTCCACCAGCCCAGGGCCCAGGCGGCGTTGACCGACGGGTCTTCGGCCTTTCGCGGCGATATCTCCACGGCCTCCATCATCTGCCCCAGGAAACCGTCAACCAGAACCATGACCGGCATACTGTACTTCTGAGACAGCTCAAAGGCGTCCTGCGTCAGGTTGACGGCTTCCTGCAGGTTACCCGGCGACATGACCAGCATACGGTAGTCCCCATGCCCGCCGCCGCGGGTGGCCTGGTTATAGTCGCCCTGCGCGGGCAGGATGTTCCCCAGGCCGGGGCCGCCGCGCGCTACGTTCACGATAACGCAGGGAATTTCCGCCATGGCGATGTAGGAAATTCCCTCGGACATCAGGGAAATGCCGGGGCTAGAGGACGTGGTCATCACCCTGTAACCGGTGGAGCCCCCGCCCATGACCATGTTGATAGAGGCAATCTCGCTTTCCGCCTGTACGTAAACACCGCCCACCTCGGGCAGGCGGGTCGACATGTACTCCAGTATCTCGTTCTGCGGAGTGATGGGATAACCGAAGAAGTACTTGCACCCGGCCTGAATCGCGGCCTCCGCAATCGCCTCTGTCCCCTTCATCAAAGACTTGCCCATACCAGCACCTCCTCAGCCGTTCTTATACACAAACAACGCCACGTCCGGGCACACTTGGGCGCACAGGGCGCACCCCACGCACTTCTCAGCGTCGCCCTGCTCGACCGGACGATGACCCTTCGGGTTGATGCGCTCGGAAATCCTCATGATCTTCGCCGGGCACACGGCTACACACAGCCCGCAGCTTTTGCAGTACTCCTCCCTGACCGTCACACGCCCTTTTGCCATTGCAAGGACTCCTTTCTTATAATTATGACCAGATTTCAGAACCTTCCCAGGGGCGTTTCATAAACCTGACCAGAGGCCACACCGGCACAATATCCTTTAAAAGGGCGCGCGTTTCCTCGTACAGCCCGGGGACGACCGTCGCGCAGAGTACCGGCAGATTCATGCTTTTTCCGGCTTCCAGCACTACGTCGAGTCCGCGGGCGACGTCCGCCGCCGTGGTAGGCTCCATGACGTGCGAATTGGAGACGAGCGCGCCGATTTTTATACCGCAAAGAGCCTCCATTTGAGCCGCCATGCGTTTAATGCCGTCCGGCGTCGAGGTTTTGGGACGATAGGCGTTTACTGTAAGAATGAGCTGGTGACTCACGGACAGGATATCAGGCTCGAACTGCTTCAAAGCCTTTACGCCGCCGGCGCCGCCGCCGACGTCCAGGATAAGGTGGTCGTACAGCCCGGAGGACACCCCGGCGATGGTGTTCCCTATGGCCGCGTTTATGACGGACATATCGGACCACTTCGCGTTTTTCGGAGGGGTTAAAATGGTAAAACCTTCTTGTTCAAGGGATTTTGTTATTTGACGGATACAAAAATATGGATTGATAATGTCAGCGTCAGCTATGACGACACGCCGGCCGATTTTTTTCAAACCTCCGGCGAGGTTCAAAACGAATTCGGTTTTGCCGGAACCGAGCGCCCCCGTGACCGCTGTCGTCTGCGGCCACTCACGGCAGCAGGCCGCGAAAATGTCGCCCAACAAGCCGTCTTCCATAGAAAATCACACCTCAATTCGTATTCAAAGTAGTCAAGACGTCTCCTTCTTTTAAGCGTGTACCCCTGAACCATTCGGCTCCGCTGACCCTGCGTTTGCCCTCGTTTTGCACTTCCATCAGCCGTACCGCGCCCTTGCCGCAGGCGACCAACGGGTCGCCGCCGGTAAGGCAGAGCACGGTTCCCGGCGCTCCCTCGCCGGTATCCGGGGCGGTACGCCACACTTTGAGCCTTTTGCCCGCAACCATCACAAAAGCCCCGAAAGAAGACGCAAAAGCCCTCACCGTATTATGAACCGAAAGACCGTCCCGATCCCACAATATCCGCGCTTCTTCCTTGTCCAGCTTGGCGGCGTAAGTAACTAATTTGGAATTTTGTTCTGAATAATGATAGCTGCCTGATATGATTAAGTTTACACTTTGTATGGCAATTTGGCTACCCTCGAAAGCAAGGGTTTGAAATAATTCACTGGAATCCGTCAGGACAGGCAAAGATATTTCGGTCTGGGCCAGGATAGGCCCGGCGTCCATTTCTTTGACAAGGCGGAAGACGGTTACTCCCGCCGCTGTATCCCCGCTCAGTATGGCGCGCTGCACAGGCGCCGCCCCCCTCCAGCGCGGAAGCAGCGACGGATGGACGTTCAGACACCCGTGCTTCGGGCCGTTCAAGAACGGTTCGCCGATCATCTGGGCAAAGTCAATGACAAAAACGAGGTCGGGCGGCTCGGATATCATGGCATTTTTAAGAGGCTCGTTACTGCGTAACGGCCCCGTGCGCTCAACGGCCAACCCCAGTTCGCCGGCGGCGCGCTCGACCGCCGATACCCGCTCCCTCAGCCCTCTCCCCGCCTGAGTGGGTTCGCCTGTGATTATTTTTTCAAACCGCAGGCCCCCGTTCATTGTAACTAAATAAAAAAGACAGGAAGCGGCGAAATCGCCGCCGCCCATGAACCATATCCTCATGATTCAGTATTCATCCCCCACGGCGCGTTTGTACATTTTTTTACGTATCATGCCCCGTTTGAGCCCCGACAGGTGTTCAATGAAAAGCCTGCCCTCCAGGTGATCCATTTCGTGAAGGAACGCGCGCGCAAGAAAGCCCTCCACATCGTATATCATCTCCGCGCCGCTTATGTCGAGGGTGGAGACGGAGATACGGAGCGGGCGTTTCACCGGCGCGTATATACCGGGAAAACTGAGGCATCCCTCGTCCCCCTCCTGCACGCCTTCCTGGCTGAGAAGCCTTGGGTTTATCAATACGTAAAGCTCGTTTTCAAACTCGACCAGGGCGATTTTTTTCAACACGCCGACCTGCGTCGCGGCCAGCCCGACACCATCGTGGGCGCTCATGGTCTCGTGCAGCTTTTCCACGAATTTGACGAGGTTTTCGTCAAAGCACTCAATGTCCTCAGCCGGCGTCTTCAACGCGGAGTCGGGGTAAACTTTGACCTTAAACGCCCCGGCAACCGCTTTGCCTGAGGCTTTGGGCTTAACGTCTCTGGATTTCATTCAGCTCATATCCCATACGGCCCTCCGGCGGTGCTCTGCCGGAGGGCGTTTATTTTTACATGAACCTGTCAATCTTGCCTTCGTGTTTTTCAAACGTGGGCGCGTAAGGCTGCGGCTTGCGTCCGAAGCACACATCCATCTGTTCGTAGAACGAAACGACGTCAAGGTCTACGAAGCGCTGCACGATGGCTTCTTCTGTCGGGATGTAACGGATTTTTCCGCCGTTTATCCCCACCACCGTAACGCCGCTCAGGCCCTCTTCGAGCAAGAGAACGGCGGACGCGCCCGCTTCCTTGCCGAAGCTCACGTCGTAGGCCGACGATTCGCCGCTGCGTACCATGTGCCCCGGCGTGATCTCACGCACTTCCGGCGTCTCGAAAACTCCCTCGACGAACATGCCGGAGTCCTCCATGAATTTGCGGATATCGGGGTCCTTCTTCATCATGTCATTGATGCGCTGGCGGACAAAACGGGCCGCGCCGGCAAGTTTGGTGTGCCCGAAGGAGTCCACTCCGCCGCTGCCGTCCGAAAAAATCTCGCCGTCCTCGCCGCGTACGCCCTCGGCCACCACTATCACGTAAGTTCCGGCCCTGACGTCGGAGTTCATTATGCGGCGTAGAAAATGGCTCTTTATGTGAGCGTACACCGCGTTGAAATCAACGGCGACCTCCGGGATCAGTATGCAGTCCGCGTCGGAGGCTATGCCGCCGCGAAAGGCGGTGTGCCCCGCGTAGCGCCCGAACACCTCGACGACCATCACTCGGTTGTGAGTTTTGCCCGTCGTTTTGATTTCCTCTACAATACGCGCGATTTTGTTGATAGTGGAGTCCCCGCCCACGGAGTAGGTCTGAAGGTCGAGGTCCATCGTCTTGGGCGCGTGGACGCACGATATCCCGTTCTTCACCAGGTCGACCACCACGCTGCCCGTGTCGTCGCCGCCGGATATCACCAGCCCGTCGATGTTGAACTTACGCAGCCCCTGCGCGATGCGGTTGTACTTGTCGGGGTCTTTGATCTTGGAAATTTTGACGCGGCTGTGCCCGGCTTCGCTTCCCGCTAAGGCGGAGTTGATCTGGTCGGTGCGCTGCACGTCCAACTGCACCAGCTTGTCGAAGTTCACCAGGTTATACAGCCCGGCGTAACCGTTGGGTATTACGTAAGCCCCGATCCCACGCGCTATAGCCGCCTTTGCCGCGCCGCGCACAACAGCGTTAAGCCCGCCGCAGTCACCCCCCGACGTTATGATGCCGATATTCTTCACCTTTCCCATACCTGCCCGATCCCCTTTCATGTTTCAATATTCCTGCCCCTATTTTATACCAATACGGGCAAACGTGGGCATAAAAGGCGAGGTTGAGCCATAATTTTTGATAGAATACGACACATGATAAAACCAAACGTCGCGGCCATCTTAAAGAACCTTCCCGACAAACCCGGGGTATATATAATGCGGAACTCCGAACGGGAAGTTATCTATATAGGCAAAGCCAAGAGGCTGAAGCGCAGGGTCGCCTCTTATTTCAGGCACTCTGACTTTGCCTACGCCTCCCCGCGCCTGCGCAAGCTCGTCGAGATGATCGACGACATAGCGATCCTGCGGACGGAGACGGAGGCCGAGGCCCTGATAGTCGAGGCAAAGCTGATAAAGAGATACTCTCCGTTCTTCAACGTCGACCTCAAGATGACAGACCGCTACCCCTACATCCGCGTGACGAACGAAACCTTCCCCCGTCTGGTCGTGACGCGCAAAAAGGAGAACGACGGGTCTATATGGTTCGGCCCTTACGTCAGCGCGGGCAACATACGAACCCTCCTGCGCCTGATAGAGCGTTATTTTCCCCTCAGAAACTGCAAAACCGAGACGCTGAGGGTCAACCCGGATAAACGCCCCTGCATCGAGTACGCGCTCTCGCGCTGCATGGGTGTGTGCGCCCGCCGCGCGTCGGAGGCCGAGTACCGCGACCGGGTGAACGACGTCGTCCTTTTGCTTCAGGGCAGCACGGGGGAGCTGGTGGAGCGTATGCGCCGCCGGATGGACGCGGCCGCGAAAAACATGGCGTTCGAGGAGGCCGCGCGCTGCCGCGACACGATAAGGGCGCTCTGGAAGGTGTCGCGCCAGCGCGTGTCCGAGCCTCTGCAGGAGGACCTTGACTCCGAAACCTGGCAGGCGCTGACGAAAATGCAGGAAACGTTCGGCCTGAACACCCTCCCCTGGCGAATCGACGCCTTCGACATATCACATATGTCCGGGCGCGAAACCTATGGGTGCTGCGTGGTGTTCGAGCAGGGCGGGCCGAACCCGTCGCTGTACCGCAGGTTCAAGATACGCTCCCTGGCGGAGGGGGAGACGGACGACTTCCGCTCCATGCAGGAGACTGTTTTGCGCCGCTACCGCCGCGTCCTGGACAACGCGGAGCCCATGCCCCAGTTTATACTTATAGACGGCGGCCCGGTGCAGCTTGAATTTGCCATGAAGTCCCTGGAGGAACTGAAAGCGGACATTCCGGCAAAATTCAAGGGGACTTTCGCCCCCCCGGAAAACCCATATGTGGCAGCCCTTGCCAAAGAGGAGGAGTTGATTTTTCTGCCGGGCATTTTTGATAAACCCGAGCCGCTGCGCCTCCCCCTCGACAGCCCGGTGCTGAAACTCCTACAGCGTATCCGCGACGAGGTTCACAGGTACGCGGTGACCACGCACCGCAACGCCAGGGCGAGCCGCCTGCGCCGCTCCGTGCTGGAGGAAATCCCCGGCATAGGCAAGGCCCGCGCCGCTCAGCTTCTGGTAAAATTTGGAAGCGCCCGCCGCATCGCCATGATGACCCCGGAGGAACTCGCCGAGTCGGGAGCAGGGATAGGAGTGGGGAAAACTCTGGCGAAGAAGATAATTGATTATCTGAGAAGCGGGGACGGACAAACCCGCGCCGAAGGAGGCCAATGTCATGATTGAAGACGTTTTGGAACTTATGAACGAACATCACGTCAACCCGACAAAGCTGCAGGAATTGACCGCGAAAATGAATACGGTGGATGTTGCCGACGCTTTTGAGCTTCTCGACAAGGAAAAAGCCGTTCAGATATTCAGGCTCCTGCCGAAAAGCATTGCCGCCGACGTTTTTTCATATATAGTTCCCGAAAAGCAGCAGATAATCGTGGAGGCCCTGACGGACGCGGAGGTCGGGAAAATCGTCAGCGGGCTGTTTGTTGACGACGCCGTCGACTTCATCGAGGAAATGCCGGCGAACGTCGTAAAGCGCGTGCTGCAGAACGTAAACGAGGACAAGCGCCGGCTTATCAATCAGCTTCTTCAATATCCCGAGGATTCCGCGGGCAGTATCATGACGACCGAGTATGTGGCTTTGAAAGAGGACTCCACGGTCAAAGAGGCTTTCGACAGCATAAGGTCGACGGGCGTAAACAAGGAGACGATTTACACGTGTTATGTGGTCAGGCGCGGCAAGCTGCTTGTCGGGGTGGTGTCCGCGAAAACGCTTATGCTGTCGAAGCCGCAGGACAGGATTGCCGATATTATGGACACGAACCTGATTTTCGCGCACACGACCGAGGACCAGGAAGCCATCGCCGACCTGTTCAAGAAATACAGCCTGCTGGCCCTGCCGGTGGTGGATAAGGAGCGGCGGCTTGTGGGCATTGTCACGGTCGACGACATTGTGCAGGTCATCGAAGAAGAAAACACCGAGGACTTTGAAAAGATGGGCGCCCTCAACCCGTCCGAAGAACCGTATATGAAAACGGGAGTGTTGACGCACTCGCGCAACCGCATCTTCTGGCTGATGTTCCTCATGCTGTCCGCGACGATTACCGGAAGCATAATTTCCGGCTTTGAGGATTCGCTCGCCATTTTGCCCGCGCTTGTGGCGTTTATACCGATGCTTATGGACACGGGCGGCAACGCCGGCGCTCAGTCGTCCACATTGATCATCCGCGGGATAGCCCTGGATGAAATACACTTCAAGGACATTCTGAACGTGCTGTGGCGCGAGGCGCGCGTTGCCGTTTTATGCGGGCTTGCCCTGGGGGCCGTCAATTTTGCCCGCGTTTACATAATGAATAACAGGGACTACCTGCTGGGCATAACGGTATCGCTGAGTTTGATAGCCACGGTTATCATATCGAAAACCGTCGGCTGCCTCCTTCCGCTTGCCGCGAAAAAAATGAAACTCGACCCGGCCATTATGGCGGCCCCGATAATTACCACCATAGTTGACGGCGCTTCGTTGATTATTTATTTTTCAATAGCGAAGATGATTATGGGCATATAGCGTACGCCGGCGGTTTTGGCTTTTTCACTCTTCTTCCCGCAGGCGGTAACCGACGCCGGCTTCCGTGAAAATGTACTCCGGTTCCGCCGGTTTTTTCTCGATTTTTCGCCTTATGTTAGCCATGTTCACCCGCAGTATCTGATTGCCGCCTTTTGAGCCTGGCCCCCATATTTCTTTCAAAATATAGTCGTACGTGATGACCTTCCCGGCATACCGTCCCAACAGCGAGACGATCTTGTATTCGTTTTGCGTTAAACGGACGTTTACGCCGGACACGGACACCTGGTGTTTGTCGTAATCAATGACCAGATCGGCGACCTGATACTTACCCATCAAAACCACGTCAGGGCGGGCGCCGTTGATTCTGGCGCGCCTGATTGCCGCTCGTATGCGGGCCAGCAGTTCCGACGGGCCGAAGGGCTTCGTGATGTAGTCGTCGGCCCCCATATCCAGAGCCGTTACTTTATCCCGCTCGTACATTCTGGCTGAAACCACCACGATTGGAAGCTGCGACCATTCCCGCACCGTTTTTATGATGGAAAGCCCGTCCATGTCGGGAAGCCCTAAATCAAGCAAAATCAAGTCCGGGCACTGTGACGTAATCATGCCGTTGGCCTCCGCTCCGGTACGCGCGACAATAACGTCATAATCATTGGAGGTCAGCGCCATTGACATAAAATGGCTTATGCTGTTCTCGTCTTCAACGATCAGGATTCGATCTTTAGGAGGCATACGGCATCATTTCCTCCAACGGCAGCGAAAAACGGAAACTGACTCCTCCGCTCGCCATGTTCTCCGCGGCAATATCCCCGCCGTGAGCTTTCACAATAGACGCGCAAACCGATAATCCAATTCCCATGTTGCGCCTGCTTCCGGTCTCCGCCATTTTGCCGGCGCCGAAGCTGTCGCCGGCAAAAAGACGCGGCAGAATAAGCAAGTCTATAGGGCTGCCGTCGTTTTCCACCGTAAAGATCACGTTTCGTACTTTCACATTCGCGGAAAGCTCTATACGTGTCAGGTTTTTCCCATGAATGACGGCGTTTTCCAGAAGATTCATCAGAACCTGTTCTATGAGAATGATGTCAACCGTGATAAAAACCGGTTCTCCTGGTATTGACACACACAAAGGCGCGGCGGGATAATTTTTACGGAATTTGTGAACCGTTGAGCCAATCAGTTCTTCCAGCACCTCCGGTTGTTTGTGTATCTTTGCCTCTCCTCCCATACGCGTGATGGACAAAAGGTTTTCCACCATACGAATGAGCCACAGGGCTTCGTCTTTGACTTCCTGGAGTAAGGCGCGCCGCTGGCCGGCGGTCAGATTCCCTTCGTTTTCCAGGATTGCGGAACTGGAGCCCACGATGGAGGTTAAAGGAGTTCTCAGGTCATGAGAAACCGCCCGCAGCAGGTTAGCTCGCAGTTTCTCCTTTTCCGTTTCAGCGCGCAGCTTTTCCTGCTGCTTGATCTGCGTGGTAAGGGCGCTGGTGATGACGGACACCGTCAACATGGTGAAAAACGTCAGCGGGTAGCCGCTAAGCGTAAAGTCAAAGGCGAAATAAGGGTAAGTGAAGGCGTAATTGACGCCGAACACGGCCGCGATGGAGGCGAAAATGCCGTAAAAATACCCCTCCGTCAATCGGGATACCAGCAAAACCGTCAACACAAAAATCAGCGGGACATGAATATCCCCGCTGCCGAAAAAACTTAAAACGCCGCAAAGCAACGCTGAAAGCGCTATAAGAGCAACAGCGATCACAGAGTCCGCAACGGATAAACGAAACGGATTTTTCAAGGAGCGTATCACGGTTTCAGAAGATTACATATCGCTTTTTCATCATCGGGGGTTATGTTATAAAATACCAGTCCTTTGTAAATTTTTTCGTTGTTTTCCATGTCGAACTCACCCCGAAAAGCCAAGCCGGGCAGTTTTCCAGCGGACGCTTTGAAAACGGAGGACCCCAGCCTGACGTGACAGTTGCCGCCCTTGGATTTTTCGACGCGTAAATCATCAATGTCGGCTATACGCAAAGCACATGCCGTTTCGGACCCCGAGGAAACAACTATGCCCCTTTTGTCCGTTATGGCGTACAGCAGTTTTTTTACGTTATTTTTATCAGTAATCGGGCCCCAGGCAAATATGAGGGAAATAATCACGCAAATCGCCGTAACCCCTTTTCCCATTCCATGTCCCTGCGAAGCGGTGAGCGCGTAATAGCCCCCCATCAGTAATATTCCCCACACCAGCGCCCAGCTCAGGGATATAATGGTCGAGGTTTTGTGTGTTTCATCAAAAAGCCTGTAAGGCTGCGGGGTTCCGCTCCAGCGTATTACTTCCCCTTCTTCAAGGAATTTGTCCAAACGCTCTTTGTCGCTCATCGCTCACTGCCGCCTCCTGTCAAATAGCCTTGAAGGGCATTATATGATGAGCGCGCGTTAAGATACCGTAAAGTTATTGAATTAACCGTAAAGAACGAGCTAAAAGTCTCAATTTTTGCGGCTGCCTTCAGTTACTCACGAATTCTTTCCCGCGTTTGTCCATGACCTTGAGGCTGGACAGGCGCAGAGCAACCTCGTTTCTTTCCGTTACCTCGACCTTGCCGGTCGCCTCTACCCACGCGTCAGGCTCAGGCGCCGGGACGCCGTCCAAAAGAACCATGAACCCCATCTTTCCGTCGTCGCCGCAGCAGCCGGGCGTTTTACGGTACACGTAACTTATGGGATCTCTGCCGTCCTCGTTCGTAAATTTTGAATAAATGCCCTCCAGCCGGACGGTTTTGCCAAGGTACTCGCCCACGTTGATATATACGTCGTTAGACTGCTGGATAAACATTCTATCCCTGATCTCGATGACTTTTCCCTCGTTCGCGCCGGTAACCAGTACCGCCGAAGATAAAACAGCGGCAAGAAAAACCAGTCCGGTTATTTTCATGTATTTCATGTATTTCATGGAACTTCCTCCTTAAAATAAGCGGGGCTAAGCCCTCAAGCCCAGTTTTTCAGCGGCCCAGAAAAGACAGAACGCCGCCAGGTTGATGATCACAATACTTGCTCCGACCGGCGTGGAAAGCGCGAACGACAGTATGATGCCGACGAAAAAGCACACCACGGAAAGAACCGCCGAGCAGATAACCACGCGCTTGAAACTGGAGAATACGCGCATCGAGGTTAGGGCGGGAAAGATTATGAGGCTCGATATCAGCAAGGCTCCCATCATACGCATACCCACCACTATGACCATGGCGGTCAGGAAGGCTATAAGGGCGTTGTAGCGGCCCGCTTTGATTCCCGTGCCCCGCGCGAAATTTTCATCGAACGTAACGGCGAAGATGCGGTTATATGACAACACGTAGAGAATCAGCACCAACGCCGCTACCGTTACGCTCAAATACACGTCGCCCCTGCTCATGGCCAGAATGGAGCCGAACATGTAGTTACATACGTCCGTGTTCATGCCGGTCGTCAGGGATACGACTATCACGCCTATCGCCAGGGAACTGCTGGATATCAGGGCAATAGCGGCGTCTCCCTTTATTTTGGAGTTTTCGCTGACGCGCAGCAGCACAAACGCGGCCAGAAGCATAACAGGAATAGCTACCCTGAGAGGGGCTAAATTGAGGGACATGGATATTGCCAGCGTACCGAACCCCACGTGCGAAAGGCCGTCCCCTATCATGGAATAACGCTTGAGCACCAGGGTCACGCCCAGAAGCGCCGAGCACAGCGCCACCAGGACGCCCACTATCATGGCCCGCACTATGAAACTGTAGGAAAAAAGCTCCGCGAGCAGATCAATCAGGGCCGTCAAGCGCCGTCACCCCCCATGCCGCTCATGAAGCGGTACAGATCGGTCTTGGCGTAATCGTCCGTTGAGCCGCAGAAGAGCGCCCCCCGGCGCATGTGCAGAATTTTCTTTCCGTAGGACACGGCGCTTTTCAGGTCGTGGGAAATAACGACAAGGGTCATTCCGTCGCGGTTCAGTTTTTCAAGCAGCGCGTACAACTCGGAAGCCATGACGGGGTCAAGCCCCGCCACGGGTTCGTCGAGCATCAGCAATTTGTCGGCGGCGCAAAGAGCGCGGGCCAGAAGCACCCGCTGCTGCTGCCCGCCGGACAAATCACGATAGGATTTTCCGGCTTCCGATGATATGCCGAGGCGTTCGAGGTTGTCATTCGCGCAGGCGCGGTCGCGGCGCGTGTAAAACGGAAGGAGCCCGCAGCGGTTGAGCCGCCCGGACAGCACCACCTCGCGCACGCTCGCCGGAAAATCCCTCTGCACGACTGTCTGCTGCGGCAGATAGCCTATTTCGGTGCGTTTAACGCCCTGAAACTCGATCCTTCCGCCGCTCAGCGGCAAAAGGCCGAGTATACCCTTCATCAGCGTGGTCTTGCCCGAGCCGTTTTCGCCGACGACGCAAAAGTAATCCCCCCGCTCCACGCTGAAGCTGACGTTCTCCACGACAGTCCTGCCTCCGTATGACAAACTGACGTCCCGGCATGTCAGCATACTAATACAAGCCTTTTCTCAGGTTTTCCAGGTTTCGCCTCATGAGATCGGCGTACGTGACGCCGGAGTCGAAATCCGCCCTCGCCACGTTGTGGTAGGAGTGCAGCGTCAGCATCTCCGCGCCTGTTTCCTGGGCTATGCCCCGGGCAATGTTCCCGTTGCTGAGCTCCAACGCGTACACAGCGGGGATGCCCCCGTCCTTCACAAAGTTTATCAAATACGCCATCGTGGCGACGCTCACGTCGGTCTGCGTGTGGCATCCCGGAAAGGCGGCGCGGTATTCCAGGCCGAATTCGTCCGTGAAGTATCGGAACGGGAACCTGTCGCCGAACACAATAGTTTTCCTTTTTGCGGACCCTACAAGGGTTTTAACTTCCTCGCCCAGCGCCCTGATCTCGTCTGCGTACCTGTCGGCCCTCGCCCTGTATTCATCGGCGTTCGAGGGGTCGGCCGCGCTCAGGGCGTCCGCTATAGCCCCAATCATGAGAATCGCGTTCCTGGGAGAAGTCCAGATGTGCTCGTCGTAGTCTTCTTCATGCTCTTCTTCGTGCCCGTGTTCTTCCTCCTCGGTCTGCATACCCTCCACTGTTTCCTCTTTCACGGCGCTGACGTGCTCAATCAGGCGCACGGCGGTCTGGTCGAGTGGCTCCGACGACTTCATCAGAGTTTTCACCCAGGTATCGCTTTCGCCGCCTATGTAGATAAACACGTCGGCGTTGCGTATTAAAAGGATGTCCTGCGGCGAGGGGTCGAAGGAGTGAACCTCGCTTCCCGGACGCGCAAGCATGGACAGGGTTACCCTGTCGCCGGCGACGGCCCTTACAAAGTCGTAAACGGGGAATATGGTGGCCACCACCTTCAAGGGCGCGGCATAGCCTGTTTTGGCAGACACCGGCGCGCAAAACAGCATTGCCGCGGCCAGGGCAAATATCATAACAACTTTAGACATAACGATCACCTCTCAAGAATTTTGTATGGAACGGTCACCTGCGCAAGAAAGGTTTGTCCGGTTAGTTGTTCATTCTTACCTTTACGCTGACAAGAGTTATTAAAAGACATCTTATAAGGAAATCAATTTTTGTCCGGGTAACAATCGCGCTAAACAAACATGCGCTCACGATCAATATGACGGCAGCCGGTTTTTGCGCTTTATGAACATACGCGCAGACAGTGCAGTGTTCTGCTATACAATCGTGCTCCGCGTGAATTATGGTAATTATAGTTGTCAGCAGGGGGGCGGCAACAAAGCAAAGTAAAAGCGACAACGCGACAAGCCTTCTCATGAACTGCTCCCCCTTGCAAGATTTCAGATTACACACCTCGGCTATTATACCCTGTGTCGTACTCTAAAAACCGCCAGCGCGTGACTGCGGAAGTGCGAACGGGACGCCCGGGTGTGCGTCCCCTACGGCCTTCGGTATGCCGGTGTGCGTGGACAAACACGGGCGGCAGATTGCCGCCCCTACAACAATTCGGCGACCTCATTATTTATCTCGTTTGTTCGCTTGACGCTGAGACCGCCAGTTCGCGCCAAACGTTTCAAAACTTCGTCCGAAGCGCCACCTTCCACGGCGGTACGATACGCAGCCTCCCATCCCTGATCCCATCCCTCTTCCCGTCCGCCGGCTCTGATGTCTTCTTCTCTGTCTACCAATGGCTTGTACATCACGACAAATTCCTCCTTCTTCCCTTGTTAAAAAGGACACGTCGTTCACAAACGGGCGTGAAACTGCGGGAGAGCGGAGGTCGAAACACTCTATCTCGTCCGGGGTTAAGTCTTTGCCGCAGAACGCTCGATACAGGTCGGCAAAATATTTTTTTTCGCTGAATAAGCTGCCAAAAAACGAGTCCTTTTGGTTCCTTTTGGGGCGAAGGTTTTGCGCAGCAATACTGATCTGTCCTTGTGCCGTTCCCTCGGGGCAGAGAGAATCAGATTTTTCCTTAAAGGGTTCTTTATTCATGGATTGCGCCTCCTCTTTATTTCATAATTATTACACCGGAACCCGAGTACCGCAAGAGGCTCCCAAGCATCCCCCGGGTAAACGCTTACGTGTAGATGCTTGCCCGGTAGGATGTAACGCCGTATTTTCCGTGTCCCGCGAGAGCAGGCGAGCGAGTTCCGCCGGTATGCCGGGCGTGGTTTGCCCGATACGCTTGAAGCCTTGCAAACACACGACATACGCTCCAAACGTCCTATCAAAAAGCCTTTCGAGGGTTTT
>WRKN01000003.1 GCA_009778055.1 Synergistaceae bacterium | reverse complement strand
CCACAGCCGTTTTTGGTAAATGATCGAAAAAGTGTGCGCAAAATATCGAAAATTTCAAGAATAAGCCTTAAAAATTTTCCTCAAAGGCATCCGAGGGAAACTATCAAAAAGTGTACTTTTTGATAGTGAAGAAAGAAGCGGGAAAGGAGGGGGGCCGGGTCGGATAAAGCGGAATCGGAATGTAGGGTTTGTTTCTACGCGCTGTGTAGCTTTATGGATGATTGCCCGTCAGCTTGGGGTAATCCGGCCTTAAGACAGGGAGGTAGAGTTATGATTAAGATTCGCAAAGGTTTTACACTGGTTGAGTTATTGATAGTTATCGTCATCATCGGAATCCTCGCGGCGGCGATGCTCCTTTCCAGTGGTTCCGCCACCGACGCGGCGGAGGCTTCTACCATCGTCAGCGACTTGCGCAGTCTGAGATCCGCGCGCTTGCTGTACTACGCGAGGTACGATAGACAGCCTGCTACCTTTGCGGATTATGTAGCGTTTTCGGACAACCCGCTGAAATATGTTACGGCTTTGCCGGTGATTGGTGACACTGGAGTAACTTTTACGGGGACTACGGAGGCAGGTTGGACTTTCACCGCTGCGGTTGCCGGCGGTGCTCCTGCGAGCATAGTTTACGACTTTGTGACGGCGGGTAAGACTTCTCCTGGCATTCCGAGGGCTTTAGCAGGTCGAGCTAAAGATGCGGGTCTCCTGAACGCCGGTGGGACTGCGCAATATCAGAGCACTGATACGGGCGGAGTACGGATTAACTTGAATTGAGCTTGGAGACCCTTCGGATCCTCATATTAGTCCCCTATGGGGAGGAGAAAGTTATGATTAAAAATCGCAAAGGTTTTACGTTGGTTGAGTTGTTGATTGTTATCGTTATCATCGGCATCCTCGCCGCGGCGATGCTCCTTTCCAGCGGCTCCGCAACGGACTCGGCGGAGGCTTCCAATATTATCAGTGATTTGCGTAGTTTGAAGAGCGCCGCGTTACTGCTTCACGCGGATAGTATGGATGACCCGGCCTATAGTTCTCTGAGTGGTGCGCCACTGTTAGCGGCTGTTGCGAAGTATGCGGACAATCCGGACAAGTTTGTCCCCTCTACCTCCGGTGGTACTACAACTACTCCTCCTTGGACTGTCAATGGAAGTCCTAACGATGGTTACGCTATATTTCGAACCGACGTGGCAAAAGATGGCGTCAGGACACGTCTAGCTAGCCGGGCGGACAACGTGGGGCTTATCGGCGGAACCGCCGCGACGGATAGGGGTAAGTACCAAGGACGTACAGGCGACACTCACGTGGGCATGATAATGCGGTAGAACTGATGGCTTGTGGGGCTTCTTTAGTCCCCCTTTAGAGGCCCTGTTTTGTTCCCCCCCTCCCCTTTTTATAAAGGAGAGGGGTTTATTAATTGGTAGGGGCGGCAACCTGCCGCCCGTCCCCGGTGCGCGTGAACAAACACGGGCGGCAGGATGCCGCCCCTACCCAATTTCGAGGCAATCAAACGATGAAAGAATTACCCAAACGTAAACCCAACAGATTAAAAGATTACGATTACAGCCAAAACGGCGCGTACTTTGTGACGATTTGCGCCCTTGGCCGCATGGAAATATTCTCGGCCATCACCGTAGGGGCGGCATCCTGCCGCCCGTTTCCCCAAGACCACCCATCCCCCCTGTACTGCCCACGCCTGACGCACACCGGAGAAATAATTGAAAATGAAATATTGACGTTATCGCGTACATATGAGGACGTATCTGTGGATTGTTCCGTAATCATGCCAAACCATGTTCATATGATTATCGGTATTTACGGGAACGGGCGGCAGAATGCCGCCCCTACGGTGTCGAGGGTGATGAATCAATGGAAACGGGCTGTTTCTATTAAGGTCGGTTATTCCGTTTGGCAAAAATCTTTTCATGACCACATTATCCGCGACGAAGACGATTACCGGCGGATTGCGGAATATATCGAAAACAATCCCCAAACCTGGACGGAAGATTGCTTTTACAGGGACGTCGATTCGTTTATGAAATTCGAGGAAATTGCCCCGCAAAAAATTTGCTCGGGTGCGGCGTTCTGATGCACCCCGACGTTTTCGCAGATTGGTATCAGATTATACTTTTGGGAACGCCCATGTTCAGCCAGCGCACGACCTTGCCCAGAATTTCGAGGTACTCGATGTCATCCTTTTCTATCCACGTCGACCTGAAGTTATTGTTGGCGGGGCGCAGCTCTACCCTGCCGTCTTTGTAAAAAAGAATACCCTTCACGGAACAGCGGTCGTTCCATCTGACGTAGGCGATATCCCCGCTGCGCACCTCTATGTTCGGGTTGACCAGTATCAGGCAGCCGTCGTCAATGTTGGCGCCTATCATGCTTTCTCCTTCCACCCGCACAAAATATGGCTTATGAGGCCCGGTGGGGCCTCCGGTCTCCAGGACGGGCCATGGCATCCACTCTTTGACGTCCGTTTCGACGCTGTCCCAACTGAACCCGCCGCCGGCGCACGCCTCCTGATCCAGAACGGGAAGATAAAGCTGCGGCGGCACGGTAGGTTCAGGCTCCAAAGCCGCCCCCCCTCCGTTCATCAGGTAAGCTACGCTGACCCCCAGCGCCCGCGCGATTTTATCCTTCATGTCGTCCTTAATTCCTATACTTCCGTTTTCGTAGCGATACAACGTGTTGGGATCAACGTCAATCAACCCGGCAAGCTCCGGGCGTTTCATTCCCTTTTCCTCGCGGCAGGCTTTGATTCTTTGCCCTATAAGTCCAGTGATTCGCGGCATTGTTTTCCCCTCCCTCATTTAGTCAACAATTATCCTACGCGATTCGTAGCGTATAAGTCAAGCCATGTTTAAGAGGTTATATTAAACGGTCTTGACTTACTACGTAATACGTAGCATAATTCAAAACATCTACTTGCAAAGTAGCACAAATCACGGAGGGAATGGTGAAAAATATGACAGACGCAGCCATATGGTCTTGGGGCTACGTTATGCAGCAAACCGTTATGTTTGGGCTTTGGTTTTTGTTTTTGCGGATTATTTATGGAGAACTTCGCGCGGTCACGCGGACGTTTTTCCTCCATTGTCTCCCGGAGCCTCGGCCTCGGGCGGAGCGGGGGCTGCTCTTCCGCTTCCTATTATGACGGCGATGGGCTTGAGCGACGAGAAATTCTCGCAGACAATTTTGATGATGGCCACTATCGGAACGGACAAAATCGCCCCGGGGATACCCCATATCATTCCCCAAAGCAGAAGGGAAAGCAGCAGTACCACAGGGCTGAGTCCAAGCCTGTCACCGACCACCTTGGGAGTTATAAAATTGCCGATGCCAAACTGTATGGCAGTCAGCACAACCAAAACCACAACAGGTTTGGCGTATCCGGGCGAAAATTGCAGTATCGCCATCATGACCGGCGGGGCGGTGGCGATTATGGAACCCACCGTCGGTATGAAGTTCAGGAGAAATATCAGTACCCCCCAGCCCACGGCCAGCTCCACTTTCATGAACTCAAGGAACCCCCAAGCCAGAAGGCCGGTAATCAGGCTTATAAAGGAGAGGGTTCCAAGGTATCTGCTGATTTCGCGGCTTACGGAGGACATGATGTTTCTGACCCTGACGGAGTTGTGTCCGGAGAACGCCCTGTCGATCTTTTCGTTCAAATACGGCGCTTCCAGCAGCATGAAAAAGAAAAAAACAAGAGTCAAAACGAATTTGCTGGAAAGGGCGAAAGCCAGTTCTGAAATATTGCGGAGATAACGTCCCACTATATCCATCCAGCTTACGCGCGGCAGCGATTCCGGAGGGATTTGAAACGCCTCCATGATGTCTATGGTCATCTCGTAGAGCTTGGGAGAATATTGGATGTATGTCCTGTTGAACTCCACGATCTGCGTGGTGCAGAAAATGATGCCTATATAACACAGGCTGAAAAAAACGGCGAAGACCAGCACCAGGTTCACAATCGGCGGCAGCTTGATCTTCCTGCCGAGGTCTATGATCGGACGAAATATCTGCAGCATTAACCAGGCTATTACCATAGGAATGAAAACACCGCTGGCCAGCTTGAGAACAAATCCCACTGAAAAGGCGCACAACAAAGCGACCATTGCCACTAAAACCTTTATGTCAATCCCCTGCTTTCATTATCGAGCGCCGCCACGCGCGTTACCACAACACTAAAACATTATTCGCGCGCCCGGCTTTTACAGCGTAGTCATAGGCGGAAAGCCCGTCATCGCTCTTAGAATATTTTAATGCCCCATTATACAACAGTAATTTGACGATGTCCTCGGTTCCGTTCATGGCCGCCGCCATGAGCGCGTCCAGGCCGTTGTGCCCGTTCCAGTCAAAAACCGCGTTGACGTTCGCCCCGGCTTCCACCAGAAGCGTGATTTTTTCAAGTGACGGGCTTGGGGCCGTAACGGCTTCGACAAGAGGTTCCAACCCCCGCTGATTGAGGGCTTTGGCGTTGGCTCCCCAATCCAGCAGGAGCTTTACTTCATCATAGCCGGCTTTGCCGGATGCCGCCGCCACATGCAACGGCCTGCCCCACTCCCCGTCGAGGTCGGGATCGGCGCCATTCTCCAGCAAAAGCAGGGTAAGCTCCAAAAACGCCGCCCCGCCCGACACCGATTTGTGGAGAGCGCTGACCGTCCCGGCCGGGCTGCCGCCCACACGCGCGTTAACGTCCGCCCCGGCGTCGATCAAAAGGTTTATCACGTCCAAGTGCATGGATAGCGGCCTGGAATGTCCGGCAAAAACAGCCCTTAACAGCGGCGTATAACCTTCTTCGTCGATTTCGTCCGGATCGGCGCCTTCATCCAGCAGTCTGCGGACGGCCAGCACATCTCCATACGCGCACGCCAAAGCCAATTCCGAAGCGGCGGCCCAAACCGGCGCGGCCAGCAATTCCACACACATCGCAATAATAACCATACCTTTATAAAGCACAAGATCACCAGTCCTCATGTTCATCTGAATATTCCTCATCGGGAGCGAGGTTTTCGCCCCTCAGCTCGCCTTTGCGGCACACTCCTTTTACGTCGCAGTACCGGCAGGCTTCGGCTGAATAGGACGGCTCGTACCGCCTGGATTTCAGGATGGCGGCCGCGCATTTCATGGCCTCCAGGGCTTCGGCGCTCCTCTCCTCCAACGCAGGGGTATGTTTTTTATGAGGCGCGTAACATTCGGCCGCCGGGGACTCGAAGGAACCGGCGATTTCCCCGTCCTTGTGTCCGAGGAACCCTACCCCGGCGACACTGCGCCCCGGGTTGGCCGAGCCGTACATAAGGCAGTAAGCTGAGAGCTGCAATCCGTACCTGAAAGATTCATACTTCGTGTCTATGTAACGGCGAGAGGCCGTGTTGTCCAGTTTTTTGTCGTACGAGGCGCTGCGTCCCCACTTGTAGTCCACTATAACGACGCGCCCTCCGTCAAAAACCTCCACCCGGTCGCAGCGCCCGGTGAAAACAACCCCGTCCGCCTCGTAAGGCGCAAGTTCCGCCTCCGTTTCCAGCTCGACATGACTCAGGCCCGACTCAGTCAGGCGATCCAAAATGCTTTGCTGAAAATCGGCCAGCCGCATAATGTAAAATTCCATGTTTTTGACATATCTTGAAAGCCGGCGGTCTTTCGTCAAACTGTCAAATTGGGCGTAAATTCCCTCCGACGACAATAATTTCCGCCACTCATCGGCGGCCAGGGAACGGATGGAACGCGGCGCTTCCCGTTCACTCTGCCGGCGGCGCCACACCATCTCCCAGATTTTGTGGGTGAGAAGGCCGGCGTCGGCTTCGCTGAACAAAGCGATTTTCCGCTCTTTCAGCCTGGCGCGGCGTTTAAGCCAATAACGAAGTGGGCAATCAAGAAGTTCGTACAGGCTGCTGACCGGCAGCCGTATCTTTTCGGCGGAGTCCCCGGCCGCTTTGACAACAGGAACGCTCCGCTCGCGCCTCTCCCACATCCCAGCCTCGACGGCGGGAAAACTCCATCCGCTTCCGTCCGGCGTAAGCCCGCCAAATCCTGTTACCGGGGTTTCTCTGTATTCCCAGTGCTTCATATCTTCGAAGAACGCTGCCATAAACGACGCGCCGCCGACCGGACGCCCTTCTTCGTCAACGGTCGAGCGGGCCGTCACGGTCAAGGCGTCCCCCGTCTGGAGCAGCCGGCGGAAAAGGGCTTCTTTCTGCATACGTTTGTCGTGAGCTGAGGGCAGGTAAGCCGAGACGGAACGCACCGCGTCACGTTCCCGGGCGTCCAGCAGGGGAGAGGAGCGAATGATTCCCGGCCAGTTTTTCTGCGTGACGTCAGTCATAATCCACACGGGATAGGAGGCCAGAACCGGAGGCGGCCCGTCGTAGAGCGCGACGGTTCCCTCAATGACCGGCCCTGGTTGTATCCTTGTGTCCTCGCACCAGCTTGTAAGGAAGTCGACGGCCTCCTTGCCTTTCAGCAGAATTTTACCGGCGGCGCCTATGTCCGGCTGAAGCTCGCGCAGCGCCAGATGTTTGGCCTGAACCTCGGTCACCGACGCGGCAAGTTCCCGCAGGTTCTCGTCAAGGTCGGGGCTGTTCACAGAAAAGTCCGCCAACGCGTCCAGCCAAAGGCCGGGTTCCGTCAGAAAAACATGAAAAGCCTTAAACAGCCCGGACGGTGAAACGCCCCTTTCGACGCTACGGCAGAACCTGACCATAGCCTTGAAAGCCTTGAGCGCCCGCGAGGCTTTTTTTTTGTCCGCGCCGCCCAGATATGCCTCCCACTCTTTTACGCCGCGCGGCCCGGCGCGCGCGGCGTCGTCTATGGAAAAATCCGGGCCGGCAAAGCATGGCTGCGCGAGCAGCAACGCGGTTTCGTAAGCCTCCATCCCCTGGAGCCACGCGCCCCAGATTGGGGCTGGAGCCGTACCTGCCGCGCTTTCGGCTACGCTCCGCCCGCGCGCCAGGGAATACGGTACGCGGTAGCGCCGCAGGGCCGTCTCCATAGACGCCGTCCGCTCCGCCGGGACGGACATGCCTATGGCCCCGAAACCGGGGAAAAGCCCTCCTTCTTCCGACAGGATACCCCTGCCCGCGTGCCATAGCGCCAGAGAACGCGCCGTCATCTCCGGCTCGAGACAGTATTCCGATGAACGGAGCGACACGACCGTGCCGCTGGTCAAAGGAGGGGAGTCCTCCCAGGTTTTAGCTTCGAGCTGCCGCGTCGCGTCCTGAAAATTTTTGAGTTCGGCCGCGGGTTTCAGGATGGTTATGCCCTCGCTGGAAAGAGCCTCAAGTTTATTGAGAAGAGCCAGTTGCCCATGAGTAAAAGACATGAAACCCACGAACACGAATTTTTTGTCCTTTGCCCAGTCCTCCGCGCCGCCTTCAAGCAGCTCCAGGGAAACGAGGGGTATCTGGGCGCTGTCCATAAGCCAATGTTCGCGCAAGTACGCGATATAACGTTTGTAAAGCCAGGGGAGTACCCGGGACGTCGGCTCGTCGTCCCGCTCCGTTATGGAAAGCTGCGAAGGGTATACGGCCTCGTTGATAAGCTCCCTGATATCGCCGGATAGAATGTCGATGAACCCGGAACGCGCCAGCCCGGGCCATGATTCGAGCAGCTTGGGTCCGTCTTCGTGCTCTTTGAGGAACTCCCTGACGATATATGACAATATCAGGCGGTGGTCCGGCGGGGCAATCTGACGCAGCAGCGGTATTTTGAGAAACGAGCAGATATCACCGTAAAGGTCTTCCCAGTTCCACAAGGGCATTGGCTCTTCCGCTTCAAGCCCATATTCCGGTAAGCCAGCGCGGGTTCTCCACCAATCGCGGTCGCGGCGCGACGGAACGATGAAGCGGGTTTCGCTTTTGAAACACGCCCCTCCTCCCTCCGCGCTGTCAATGAAACCCCTCAGCAGCGCGTCGAGGTCGGATACTTTACGGTATGAAATAATGCGCACGGTACGACAACACCTCACGGCTAATAATTTTTCGTCACGCATTATACGCTATAGGGGCTACATGTTATAATTTCAAAAAAGTCATGGGAGTGAAAAATTTGAGCAAAAAAATAACCATCATTGTTGTCGTAGTTGCTGTTTTTGCCGGATACTTGCTGTACGCGCGCTTTTCTGAAAAAGAATCCACTCAGCCCGCACAAACGATCATCAACGTCAAAACCATACATGCCGCGCGCGAAACTTCGGCAAGCGACAGAGTTTACCCGGGCGTCGTCAGCCCGCGGAACGAAAGCCTGCTCGCTTTTCAGGTCGGCGGGAGGATAACCGAAAGACTGGTGGAAATGGGCGACCGCGTCGAAAAAGGGCAGGTACTTATGAAGATAGACCCCACGGACGTGAGGTTGAGGCTCGACACCGCCAGGGCGGGGCTTGAAAAGGCAAGGTCCGACATAAGCCTCGCGCAGACAAACCTTACGCGCTACCTGAACTTATTCGACAAAGGCGCCGTAAGCAAATCCCAGCTCGACGAAACGCAAAACGCCTACAACGCGGCCGACGCCGCGCTCAAACAGGCGCAGGCAAGCTATAACGAAGCAAATCGCCAGCTCGGCTACACCGAACTCAAAGCTGAAAACGACGGGGTTATAGTGGAGAAAAGAGCCGAGGTAGCGCAGGTCGTGGCCGCCGGTCAGACAGTCGTCATAATCCAGCAGGGCGACGAAATGGATATAAAAATAGACGTGCCGGAACAGCGGGTGAGAGACTTCCACTCGGCGGAAAATATTGACATAACCGTCGCGGTTACTGCCATCGGAGCCGAAAGCGCGCCGGCTCAGGTGCGCGACATATCTCCGCAGGCCGACCCGGTTTCCCGTACATACTCCGTAAAGGTATCGCCCCTCTCCAAACTTGAAGGGCTGGCCAACGGCATGACCGCAAGCGTCAGAACTTTGTGGCGCGTGGAGCAATACGTTTTAAGCGTGCCCGTTTCTGCCCTTTACAGAACCGACGGCCAACCCTACAGCGTATGGGTCGTCAGCGGAGACAGGGTTTTTAAGCGCGCTGTCGAACTCGGAGAGTTCAGCGGCGACGATGTTCAGATTTTATCCGGCCTTTTCGCCGGGGATGAAATAGTCGCCGCCGGGATTCTCAGGATCGAGGAAGGGCAGCAAATCAGAAGATGGACGGGAACAAACGAATGAAACACTTTAACCTCAGCGAATGGGCGTTGGAACATCAGCAGTTTTGTTATTTCCTCATGGCGCTCTTTTTCATTGCCGGAATTGCCAGCTATTTTCAGCTCGGACGCGACGAGGACCCTCCCTACACGATAAGGACGATGGTCGTCTCGGCCGTTTGGCCGGGAGCGAGCGCGCTGGAAATGGAAATGCAGGTCACAGATAAAATTGAAAAAAAACTTAAAGACCTTCCCAGCCTCGACTACCTCAAAAGCTATTCCAAGCCCGGAGTCTCCGTAATTTATGTAAACCTTGACGATTACGTCCTTAAGCACGAAATACCCGTGACGTGGCAGAAAGTGCGCGGCATGGTCAACGACATCGTTCCGACTTTGCCGCAGGGGACTCTCCCCCCCATGTTTCAGGACGATTTCGGCGACACTTTCGGGTCTATATACGCGCTTTACGGCAATGATTTCTCACATAAGGAACTCTCCGACACGGCCGAATGGATAAGGAAAATGATACTGACGATACCCGACGTGAGCAAAGTGTCGTTTTCCGGGGTCCGCACCGAGAAGATTTTCGTCGAGGCCGAAACCGCCAAACTGGCGTCCTTCGGCATAGTGCCGGCCTCCATAGCGCAGGCCATAAGCGATCAGAACAAAATGACGCCGGCGGGTATGCTTACCACTCCGTCGCGCAACCTTTACTCGCGGCTTTCGGGAACGCTGGACAGCGTGAAAATGATAGAGGACGCCGTGGTTTACACCCCAAGCGGCGTTATTCACGTCTCGGACATCGCCAATGTGCGCCGTGGCTACTCGGAGGATCCGCCGGACCCCACGATGTACTTCAACGGGAACCCCGCCATAACCATCGAAGTTTCGATGAGGGAGGGGGCGAATATCCTGGCGCTCGAAAAATCCCTTGGGCAGATACTCGACCGGGTGCGCTCCGAGCTTCCGGCCGGAATGGAGATAGACCAGGTATCGAACCAGCCAAAGGTGGTCAGGGAATCCATACACACCTTTGTCGAGACGCTTGTCCTGGCCATACTCATAGTGCTTGCCGTGAACTTCGTGAGCCTCGGGTGGCGGGCGGGGTTCGTCGTGGCGCTTTCGATTCCGCTGGTGCTTTGCGTGGTGCTGCTGACGATGGACGCCCTGAACATCAATCTTCACAAGATATCGCTCGGAGCGTTGGTGATATCGCTCGGCCTGTTGGTGGACGACGCTATAATCGCGATTGAAATGATGGAGTTGAAGCTGGAAGAGGGAATGGATAAACTGCACGCCGCCAGCTTCGCCTATACGGCGACCTCCTTCCCGATGCTCACCGGTACGATTATTACGATTGCCGGCTTTATGCCGGTGGCTTTTTCATCCGGCAGCGCCTCCGAGTACGTGGGAAACATTTTTTCAGTCGTGGGCATCGCCCTTATAGTTTCGTGGGTTGTTTCCGTCACCGCCATACCGCTGCTCGGAGTCAGGCTGCTGAACACGCGGCCCAAGCCCGGCGCGGAACACGGACATTCCGAGGGCGCTCCCTCAAAGGCGTTCAGGGGTTTTCTCACTCTTTGCCTGCGCCACAGATGGGTTGTCATAGGCGTTACGCTTGCCATGTTCGTTACCGCGCTTTACGGATACAGGTTTGTAAAGCAGGAATTTTTCCCCGGCTCGACCAGGCCGGAGCTTCTTGTGGACATGGAACTGCCCGTAGGCTCCTCGCTGAAGGCCACGGAAAACGAGGCCCGGCGTTTCATCGAAATGATAAAGGACGACGAGTCCATAGAAAACATGGCTACGTATGTGGGGGTCGGCTCTTCCCGTTTCGTCCTCGTCCTCGATACGAAACTGGCCAACGATTATTTTTCGCAGTCCGTCATACTGACAAAGAGCGAGGAGGAACGCGACGAGCTGCGCCGCAAGCTCAACGAAGAAATATTTCCCATGTTCCCCGACGTCAGGATGAGGGCGTATACGCTCACGAACGGCCCCCCTTCGCCCTATCCGGTAATGCTGCGGGTTGTGGGCACAAACAGGGAGGAGACGGTAGCGTTGGCCGAGCGCGTCAGGGCTGTGCTTCGCGAAGACCCCCGGGTCACGGACATAACGTTCAACTGGTACGAGATGAGCCCCGCCATGAGTTTTGAAATAGACCAGGACAAAGTCCGCTCGCTCGGAATAAACAACTCGATGCTGGCCACTAGTATGCAGACCGCCATATCGGGAATACCGATAGCGGAGTTCCGCGAGAGCGACAAGACTATAGGCGTGCATCTTCGCTCCCCGGCGGAGGAGCGCGGCAATGTTAACGGCCTTTTGAACCTCAACGCCCATATAGGCGGGGGAAAATACGTCCTTCTCGATCAGGTGGCGAGGATAGAACCCACAATGGAACTGCCCGTAATTTGGCGCAGGGACGGAATGCCGACGATAACCATTCAGGGCGATATAATTCCGGGCGTTACGGGAAACGACGTTTCCAGAGCCGCTTGGAAAGCCCTTGCCCCGCTGAGGGAGAGCCTTCCCCTCGGGTACGAAATCCAGAAGGGCGGGGATGCGGAGTCCAGCGAAAAGGGCACGAGCAGGCTTTTGGGAGTCGTCCCGCTGATGACCATTGTAATCCTTATAACCCTCATGATACAGCTTCAGCATAACGGGAAGATGCTGCTGGTTCTGATTACCGCCCCGTTTGGAATAATAGGCGTGGTCGCGATAATGCTTTTGCTTCAGCAGGCCATGGGTTTTGTGGCCATACTCGGTTTGCTGGCGCTCAGCGGAATGATAATAAGGAACACGGTGATACTGGTAGACCAGATAACGAAGCACGTCGCGCAAGGCGAGGACGAATGGCACGCGATAATAGACTCGACGCTGCTGAGGTTCCGCCCGATAATGCTCACCGCGCTGGCGGCAATTCTCGGCATGATCCCGCTTTTCAGGGACAAATTCTGGGGCCCGATGGCGGTCGCCATAGCTGGAGGGCTTTTTGTGGCCACGATACTGACGCTGGTGTCCTTCCCCGCGATCTACGCCGCCGCGTTCAGAGTCAAGGAGCCGGCCGGGAATTAGGGAACAAAAAATCATGGCACTGATGCGTTTCCCTTGGGGTTTTCTAGGCGGGCGGGTATTCAAATGGTAAATTTCTGCTAATATTAAGAGAAATTTGCGCTCTGTAAGGGATGAATTTGAGAATGTCGAGAAATCAGGAACTGCCCAAGGGCTATACGCCCGAGGCAATAGAGAAAAAATGGTACGGCGTCTGGGTTGAGAAAGGTCTTTTCAACGCGGAAGCCGGCTGCAAAAAGTCCAAGCCTCCCTTTTCCATAGTGATCCCACCGCCAAACGTGACGGGATCACTGCATATGGGGCACGCTTTCAACAACACCTTTCAGGACGTCATGTGCCGGGTCAGGCGTATGCAGGGCTATAACGTGCTGTGGCTTCCGGGGACGGATCACGCCGGCATAGCAACCCAGAACGTCGTCGAAAAAGACCTGGCGGCGAAGGGCGTTACGCGCCACGAACTGGGGCGCGAGGCGTTTCTTGAAAAGGTTTGGGAATGGAAAAATATTTACGGCGACCGCATTGTCACGCAGATGAAAAAGCTCGGAAACTCCTGCGACTGGAGGCGCGAGCGCTTCACGCTGGACGACGGCCTGTCGCGGGCGGTAAGGGAGGTCTTCGTAAGACTTTATAAAAAAGACCTGATATACAAGGGGAAGTACATCATAAACTGGTGTTCGCGCTGCCTTACGGCCCTTTCCGACCTGGAAGTGGAGCACGAGGACGCGCCGGGCAAGTTTTATTACGTGCGCTATCCCTTTGAGGACGGCACGGGAGAGATTACTGTCGCCACAACTCGCCCCGAAACCATTCTGGGCGACGTGGCCGTGGCGGTTCACCCGCGTTCGGAGCAGTTCAAACCCCTCATCGGCAAAAAAATCCGCGTGCCATTGACGGACAGAGTTATCTCCATCATAGAGGACAACATGGTGGACCCGGAATTCGGAACCGGCTGCGTCAAGATAACGCCGGCTCACGACCCCAACGACTTTCTGGTCGGGCTGCGCCACAACCTGCCTCAGTTGCAGGTGATAGACGGCGAAGGCTTCATGAACGAGGAAGCCGGAATATATAAAGGGCTCTCCATAAGCGAAGCCCGCGCGAAAACGGCGCGGGATCTGGAAGAACAGGGATTTTTAATCCGAACCGAAGACGTCATGCACTCGGTGGGCCATTGCCAGCGCTGCGGAACCACCGTCGAGCCTTACCTTTCCGAGCAGTGGTTTGTCCGCGCCAAGCCGCTGGCGGAGCGCGGCGTCAAAGCTGTCCAAGACGGGCTGATCCGCTGGCATCCCGCACAGTGGGAGAAGACTTATTTCCAATGGATGGAAAACATCCGCGATTGGTGTATTTCGCGCCAACTGTGGTGGGGGCATCGCATACCCGCGTGGACGTGCGCGGACTGCGGCCATATCACCGTCGCGTCGGACGACCCTGTTGCCTGTGAAAGCTGCGGAAGCTCACACATCGCGCAGGACGAGGACGTGCTTGACACGTGGTTCAGCAGCGCGCTCTGGCCGTTCTCGACCATGGGCTGGCCGGAAAAAACGCCCGAGCTGGAGTGTTTCTACCCGACTTCCCTGATGGTGACCGGGTTCGACATAATATTTTTCTGGGTTGCGCGTATGATTATGATGGGGCTGGAGTTTATGGACGAGGAGCCGTTCAGGGACGTTTACATCCACTCGTTGATCCGCGACGAACACGGGCAAAAGATGAGCAAGTCCAAAGGCAACGTAATCGACCCCCTGGACATGATAGACAAATACGGCGCCGACGCGCTTCGCATGACATTGGCCGCGCTCTCGACGCAGGGGCGCGACATCCTGCTCTCCCCCGGCAAAATAGAAACATACCGCTTCTTCATGAACAAACTCTGGAACGCGGCCAGATTCACTATCGCCGGTAAATGCGAGAATCTTGCCCCCGGTAACGGGTCCAGGGTCCGCGACCCTGGGTTACAAGATCGTTGGATTCTTTCAAGGCTTCAGGAGGTTGTCGAGCGGGAGACGCGCATGATTGACGAATACGACATAGGAGCGGCGGCGCGTCTGCTTTACGACTTCGTGTGGGGAGATTTCTGCGACTGGTATCTTGAGATGACCAAACCGGCCTTGAGGGGCGACGAGGGGGAAATACGCAAAGAAACGGCTCAAGCCGTGCTGGACGAGGTTTTCAGAACCCTTCTGCCGCTTCTTCATCCGTTCATCCCGTTTGTTACGGAGGAGCTGTGGGAGGCGTTCGGATACGATACCGACGGCTATATAATGCAAACCGCCTGGCCTAAGCCGAAAGACGAGTACCGTTTCGGCGATTCAATATTTTCTTCGATGCGTGACTTTCAGGAGGCCGTACGTATCTTGAGAAATCTGCGCGCCGAGGCGCGAGTTCCGCCCCAGCAGTGGATGGGCAAAGCGGCGATTCGGGTTGACCGGCCGGAAACCGTCGCGGCGCTGAGAGAGGCGTTGTCCCTCATGTCGCTGCTGTGCCGCGTGAAGGAGATAGATATTCTGCCGGCTTCCGCGGAACGCCAGCCCGCCTGCCTATCCTCCGTTTTCGGGGAGGGGGAGATAAGCCTTCACGTCGGCGACGTTCTGGACTTAGCCGCGGAGGCCGAGCGGTTGAGGCAGGACTTGGCGGCGGCGGAGAAGACGGTGGCCGCGAGCCAAGGGCGTTTGGACAACCCCGACTTCGTCTCCCGCGCCCCTGCGGACGTTGTGGAAAAAGAACGCGCCCGCGTCGCCGAGGGGCAGGCTCAGATGACTCGTTTAAGAGAAAATTTGGAAAATTTAACGAGGTAGCCAAATGTATAGTATGACCAATGACGCAGAAAAAAACCCGCGTTTTTTGAAAGACGGATTTGGGTACGAAAACCTGAAAGCTCTTCCGTCCGCCGACTTAAAGGCCCTGGCTTCGGAGGTCAGGTCGCTGATGGTCAAGGTGGTAGACGAGAACGGAGGCCATCTGGGATCTTCGCTGGGTGTGGTGGAGTTGAGCATCGCGCTGCTGCGGAAATTCAACCCTTTGGAAGACCGGATTATTTTCGACGTCGGACATCAATCTTATCCCTACAAGATACTGACCGACCGGTCGGATCGTTTCGGGACGCTGCGCACGTCCGGCGGGGTAAGCGGTTTCCCCAGGCGTGAGGAAAGCCCGTTCGACCACTTCGACACGGGGCACAGCAGCACGTCCATATCGGCGGCTCTCGGTTACGCGAAGGCCAGGGATATTTTGAAACAGAAACACCACGTCGTGGCCGTCATTGGGGACGCGTCGCTCATAAACGGGCTGGCTTTCGAGGCGTTGAACCACATCAAGGAAACGCAGACCAGGCTGATTATAGTCCTGAACGACAACAAACACTCCATAACCCGCCGGGTGGGAGGTTTCGCCACGATGCTGGCCAAACTTTCCGCCAGCACGTCTTACAATAAAATCAAGTCGGCGATAAAGGACTGCTGCCACGCGCTTCCCAAGGGAGCAGCCCTGGAAAAACGCCTGGAGGGCATACGGGATCAGATAAAAACCCTCGTAAAGCCGCATAATATTTTCGACGAACTGGACATCAACTATTGGGGGCCGTTCGACGGGCACAAAATAGAAGAGACCGAGATGATATTCTCCCTGGCGAAACGCTACGACCGGCCCGTGCTGCTGCATTTCAACACCGTTAAAGGGAAGGGGCTGCCGGAGGCCGAGCGCGACCCGATCAGATATCATCAGATCGCCCCTCTGGCGGAGCGGTGCGCGACGGGGCCGAAAACCACCCCCACATGGAGTGACGCCGCCTCTCTCTTTACGGAGCAGATGGCTGAAAAGGACGAACGCATCGTCTGCCTCACCGCCGCCATGATGACGGGAGCGAAACTGGGCGACTTCAAGACGAGATTCCCGGGGCGCTTCTTCGACGTTGGAATCGCGGAAAGCCACATGTTGACGCTGGCGGGGGGGATGGCCGCCGGGGGGCTGCGCCCGTGGGTGTTCATATACTCGACGTTTTTACAGCGCGCCATAGATCAGCTTACGCATGACGTGGCTCTTCAAAATCTGCCGGTGGTGGTCATGGTAGACCGGGCCGGCTTTGTGGGTTCGGATGGCCCGACGCATCACGGGCTGCTGGACGTTTCCTGGACGAGAGCCATACCAAACCTGGAGATATACGCGCCGGCCGACGAAACTTCCCTGCGGCACATCATGTCGCACGCCGCCGGCAGGATGGGCCCGACTGTGATACGCTACCCGCGCGGGGAGCTTCCTATGAGCGACGCGCTGAGGGGACGCGAATCCCTGGGCGCGGTTATCGTGAAGGAAGGCGAGGAGTGGGCGCTGCTGGGGCATGGGGTAATGGTTCACGAGATGCTGGAGGCGCGGGAGCTTGCGGCGGCGTCCGGACTGCCCGTCCCGGCCGTGGTTGACCTGCGCCGCCTGAAACCGCTTGACCTCGACACGATTGACGACATCCTTAGACGCTACCCCACCGTGGTTGTGGCCGAGGAGTCCTATCTGAACGGGGGAGTCGGGGAATTTATAGCAGCCCACGCAGCGGCCCGCGTTACCGAGACGGGAAGCGCGACGCGCCTCAAGCTGCTGGGCGTGAGGGATATGTTCGTTCCTCACGCCACCATAGCCCAGCAGCGGGAAATATGCGAGATTACAGCCAAAGACATTGTGAACTGCGGCGCGAGCTGCCTGGAGATGAAAGTAAACACGGCTTAAGGTGAAAAAACGGGAACGGCTTGATAAACTGCTCGTAGACCGAGGGCTGGCCGAGAGCAGAACCAAGGCTCAGGCCCTTATCATGGCGGGGCTGGTAAAAGTAAACGGCGGGCGCGTGGATAAATCCGGCGCGCCTGTTGCTGTTGAATCCTCAATAGAAGTGGCCGGCGTCCGGCGTTGGGCAGGCAGGGGCGCGTACAAGCTGCTCAAGGCTATTGAAATATTCGGTCTCGACGTATCAGGCCGGGTATGCGTGGACGTAGGCGCGTCAACCGGGGGCTTCACGGATGTTTTGCTTGACGCGGGGGCGAAAAAAATTTACGCGGTTGACGTTGGTTACGGGCAGCTTCTGACCCGGCTGGCCGCGGACCCCAGGGTAGTTGTGATGGATCGGACAAACGCGCGCACTCTGACGCCGGATAAGTTTGCCGAGGCAGTTGAGGTCATGGTATGCGACGCGTCGTTCATATCTCTGCGGCTTTTGCTTCCCGCGATGGACTCGGTGCTGTCCGGCGCCGGCGAGGCAGTAACCCTGATAAAACCCCAGTTTGAAGCGGGACGCGCGCGCTTGGGGCGCGGGGGAGTCGTCCGTGACCCCGAAGTACACTCCGCCGTACTGCGGGAGGTATTGGAGTTCGCCGTAAAGGAAACCGGCCTCTCGCCGGTTGGGTTGTCCTGGTCCCCCATACTTGGGGCGGAGGGGAACATTGAATTTCTGTGCCATTTAAACCGTAATTCCGCTTCCGACATCCCGGCGCTTGTCCTCGGAGCAGTGGAAGCCGCCCATCGGGAGCTGTGACCCTCCTTAATAGGGGTAATGGCCGCTCAATCGACGTAAACGAACTTTTCGTCCTGAATCTGAAGGATCATAAAGACCTTCTGGGCCTCGCCCTCCGGGTCGAACACAATCTCTCCTCCGACGCCGTTATATCGTATTTTGGCGATGTAATCCCGTATATAGGCCCGATCTTTGCCTCTTATGTCGTCGATTGCCTCGCAGATTATGCCGGCCGCGTCATAGGACTGCGCGGCTAGGGACGAAGGATACCTGCCTGTGACGGCGTGGTAGGCGTCGCGGTACTCGATGACGGCTGGGTCGTCGCTCTCGTTGAAGTAGGCAACCGGGAAAACGGTTCCCTCCACCAGCGGCCCGCCCAGGTCGAGAACCTGCTGGTCGTAGAGGTTGGCAAACGCGGCCAGGCCGATATTCGGGTCTTGCTGCCGGTACTGCCTCGCAAAGGGGACGAAGGTGTTGTGCATTCCCACCACGATAACGGCCTCCACACCGGCCGCGCGGAAGTTTGCTATGGGCGCGGAGTAGTCGTCGGAACCGTCTATGCACTTCTCGTGGGCCGCCAGGGTGACGTTCGGGTTCCTCTCGATCAGCCCTTCCATAATCTCCGCGGTGGCTTTGCCCCAGTCGGTCATTATGGAGAGCATCCCGATTTTACCGGCTTCCAGAATCCTGTCGACCGCGCGCAGCGTTCCCGCGCCTTCAACGTTTATGATTGTGTTGTTGCGGAAAATGTATTTGCCGGCCTTCGTGAAGTTGGGGTGCGACGCGGAGGGAGAGATGTTGACTAGCCCCGCTTTCTGGAAAACAGGAGTGGCGGCCATACTGACGCCGCTGGTGTAGCTGCCTATGATACCGACCACGTCCATATCCCCGGCAACTTGCTCGGCGATTTTAGCGGCTTCTTCAGCGTCGTTCCTGTCGTCGAACGCGACCACGACGACCTTGAATCCGCCCGCGCCGCCCCGTTTATTCCATTTTTCGGCCTGCAGTTCGGCGGAAACCCTGAAGCTCCGCCCCTGTTCGGCGTGCTCCCCCGTCATAGGCCCGTAAACCGCAATTTTAACGGTATCCTGGGCCGCCGCCAAGCCGGCGGGCGACAAAACAAGACATACCGCCAACAATAAACCCAACAATTTTGCCATTTTTACGTTCCGCTCCCTATTTATTTCATATTTTTATATGGCTGTCCCTTCGATGACTCAATATTAACATGTAAGTTGATACGTACAACAAGTATAATATCCACGGTAACTACAGCGTAGATAATTGAGGCGAGTACCCGCGATGAAAAAATTGGGAATGATAATCAACGTCCGCAAGCCTGAAGCCGTGGAGATGGGACGGCGGCTGTTGAGGTGGGGCGGGGAGAGGGGAATTTCAATTCTGCCGCCCCGTCATGAGGCTTCCGTGCTTATGACTGGGGGGCTGTCCGACGAAGAATGGCTCAAAACCGTGGACGCGGCTATTGTAGTGGGCGGAGACGGGACGTTTCTGCGCGCCGCCCGCTACGTATTGGATACCGATATACCCCTTTACGGAATAAACCTGGGGCGTTTGGGCTTTCTGGCCTCCGGCAAGGCGGAAGAGGCCGAACAGGATCTCGCCCGCATAACCGAGGGCGATTATGTTCTGCTGGAGCGCTGCCTTCTGCATTGCAGCCTTATCAGGGACGGGGAATCCATCCGCTCCATGTACGCCCTTAACGACTTCGTTCTTACTAAAAACGCCATCGCGCGCCTTCTGCATATAGAAGTGAGGTTCAACGGCAAATTTTTCGGAGTGCTGCCGTCCGACGGCATCATAATCTCGTCGCCCACGGGTTCGACGGCTTACGCGCTGTCCGCCGGAGGCCCCATAATACCCCCTCACATGCGAAGTATGCTTCTGGCTCCGATATGCGCCCATACCCTGTATTCACGCCCGCTTTTGGCGGCGCCGGAGGATGTTATCACCCTCACGCCCAAGGGAGGGGTGAGCAACGTCACGCTTACTCAGGACGGGCAGATCGCGTATGAGGTGCTGCCGGGCGACAGCATCGGCATATCCCTTTCCGACCGCGCGGTACGGACGATAAACATGCCCAACAGGACGTTCCTCGACCTCGTTCAGGAAAAACTGGGCTGGGGGCGGCCCCTTGACAGCCACCGGCGTTTGCCCCAACGGCGGAAGCCGGGAGAGTGAAAAACTTTGCTTGAGCGCCTGTCAATCCGAAATGTGGGAGGCGTCGGACGCTGCGAACTGTCTTTCGGCGAGGGGCTGACGGTCGTCACGGGCGAAAGCGGAGCCGGGAAAAGCAGCATAGTGCGCTCGATGGAGCTGGCGGCGGGCAAACGCGGGCAGTCCTCCCTGATACGGGCCGGGGAGGAAGAAGCCTCGGTGGATGCCGTATTCCACACGGACGTCAGGTTTCCCGAACTCGAAGACGATCAGCAGCCCACAGAGGGTACTTTTTTAGTAAAGAGGGTTTTGTCGCGCGTCCGCGGGCGCGCCGTCCTTCAGGGCGCGCAGGTTCCGGTGACGCTGTACTCGTCGTCCGTGGGACGGATGGTACACATCCAAAGCCAGTTTGCCCAGTTGGAGCTGCTGGACGCGGGGCGGCAGCTCGCCATGGTGGATTCCTGCGGCGGGGACGCGCTGCGCGCCTCCCTTCGCGAGCTTAGGGAGGTCTTCGAGCAGGCGCGCCTCAAAGAGCGCGAAATTAAAGATATGACCGACCGACGCGCCGAAATTGAGCGGCGCTACGCCAACGCCTCCGAGGTCGTCCCTCTTGTTAAAAAAGTCAATCCCGCCGAAGGGCTCGAGGCTTCGCTGGAGAGCGAGATAGCCGAATTGACCCGCAGGGCCGCCGGCGGAACCAAAATCGCCCAGGGGCTTGACCGCCTGACCGGCGGCATGTCCGAGCGCGGGCTTCTGGATGAGCTGGAGAACGTATGCGGCACGCTGTGCGGCTGCCTCCCGGACGAGGAGTCGGCGGAAAACGGCCGTCTGTTGCGGGGCGGCTTGCGGAACCTCAAAGACTTTGCCGACGCCGTGCGTAAACATGCCGGAGACTCTCCCGAGGCCTTATCGCTTGAAAGCGAAAACCTGGAGCAGCGGCTCGGCTCTCTTCGCAAACTGCGGAGGCTGAGCGGCGCAAAGAACGAAGAAGAGCTTCTTACTTACTGTCGGGACGCGGAACGGGAGATGGCATGGCTTGAAGAAAGCCACGGTCTTCTGGAAAAGGCGACGTTGGAGGCTCGTGAGCTTCGCAGGCAGGCAAGCCGCCTGGCCATGAGCGTGAGAGAGGCGCGCAAAAGCGCCGCCGGCGCGCTGGAGAGTCGGGTAAACGTGCTTTTAAGGGACTTGGCTATGGACGGAACGGACTTTTCGATAAGTTTTACCGAACTGCCTAAGCTTAGGCGCTACGGGGCGGACGGGACGGAATTCACGCTTTCCGCGAACAAGGGTTCGGCAGCCGAACGCAGCGGCAGGGTTGAAAAAATAGCATCCGGCGGCGAACTGAGCCGCCTCCTTCTGGCCTTGCAGCTTTCGCTTCCCGATGAATGGCTGCCTCCAACGCTGGTTTTCGACGAGGTCGAGGCCGGACTTGGAGGCAAAGCCGCCGTCCTGTCCGGCCTCAAGCTGAAGGAGTTATCGCGGCGCGGATGCCAGGTGATTCTGGTCACTCACGAGGCGTCAATAGCCGCGCTGGGCGACAGGCATTACGTAGTCCGAAAAGAGAGCGGCGAATCACGCGCCGTGGGCGTGGACGGCGAAGAACGCGTCCGCGAGATCGCCCGTATGCTCTCCGGCGACCCCGACCTGCCGGAAGCCCAGGAACACGCCCGCCGCCTGCTGCAAAGCGACACTGAACGCTCAAAAGGCGGACTTACGACAGAATCATAGATTTATCCGGCGGCGTGAGCGTCCATCCTTTCTATGAAGCGGTCGAACAGAAACGCCGTGTCGAGGGGGCCGCCGCGCGCTTCCGGGTGGAACTGCACGGAAAACGCGCTGCCGTAATCCATGCCCTCGCAGGTGCCGTCGTTGACGTTTACAAAAGAACTGCCATCGGCGACTACCGCGTATCCGTGGTTCTGGCTGGTGATATACACGCGTCCCGTGGAAATTTCCTTGACCGGCTGGTTGGCCCCCCGGTGACCGAATTTGAGTTTCTCTGTCGAATGGCCGTTCGCCAGCGCCAGGAGTTGATGCCCCAGGCAGATGCCGAAAATCGTAACGCCGCTCTGCTGTAAAACGCGGATTGTTTCAACGGCCGCGCGGTTAGCTGGGTCCGCCGGGTCGCCGGGACCGTTGCTCAACATGACCCCGGCAGGTTTTATACGCAGTATGTCCCTGGCTTCCGCGTCATGCGGGAACGACCATACCTCACAGCCCCGTGCCGAGAGCGCGTCCGCTATGCCGCGTTTAGCGCCTAAATCCAGGAGCGCCACGCGGCGCGGTCCGTTGCCTGTTTTCGTAACGGCGCGGATTGAAACGGCGGCGACGGCGTTGCGGATTGCGTATGCCTTTGCTTCGGAAAGATCGGTCTCCGTAGGCGGGGACATGGTGATTTTTCCGTTCATAACGCCGTTTTGCCGGATGATTTTGGTAAGCGCCCTTGTATCGATTCCGCAAAGCCCGATAATACCGCGTTCGCTTAAAAAAGTGTGCAGATTGCTTTCGCTCCGAAAATTGGAAGGTTCCCGGCACGGGTGTTTCACAATATAGGCTTTTACTCCGACTGCGCCTTCAAAGTCCGAAGGTATGACGCCGTAGTTTCCAATCAGGGGAAACGTCTGGAGAACTATTTGCCCGTGATAACTCTGGTCGGTCAGTGTTTCCAAATAACCGGTCATGCCGGTGGCAAATACGACTTCCCCCGTAGTTTCCCCCTGTGCCCCAAAACTTTTCCCTTCCATTACGACGCCGTTTTCCAGGATTAAATATGCTTTCATTGTCTGTTACCTCTTCATTCAAAAATCTAAAAAAATGGCGCGCGCCTAGCCGTTAATACCGGCGAAGCGCACACCATTGTGCGTCAACGTATCGTACCTCTATAAAAAATTCAAAGAAACCGCAAAGAAACCGCGAGCTTTTGTCCGCAACACCTTTGATATTTATATAAGCACATTAAAGGTTATTTAGTCAAGTAATTTTAGCTCATTCTCCTTTTTGCTTCCGAAGATAAGTTTTAAATTCCCGCGCGCTTTGAGTCGAAGGCTTCATCTTGATATACTACTACAGGGAGGTGAACGGGCGATGATGTATGTAAGCAGACATTCTCTTATCTTCGGGCTTTCTTACGCGCTGGACATATTGGGCAAGAATAACCTGTCCCATTCTAAAAGCACAGCTTATTTGTCGGTCCTGGTCGCCAGGGAGATCGGGCTGGGTGAACCGGGCAAACTGGGTGAACTGGGCGAACTGGGCAAAGACGCGGACATAGTCATTTATTATGCCGCGCTGCTGCATGACATAGGCATAAGCGACGAATTTATCTTTAAGCAAAAATATATCGCGGACATGAAGCGGCACTGCGTCATAGGCGAAAAAATGCTGGGCAAACTGCCGCTGCCCGAGGTCATACCGGGAATAGTCCTTTATCACCACGAGTATTACGACGGTTCCGGCGCTTTTGGCTTATCGGGCGATGCTATCCCGCTGGGGGCTCAAATCATATGTTTAGCCAGCGCGTTTGACGATAAGTTCGGTAAAACGGAATCTTTCGACAGGGCCTTGATTTTGGAGGTATACGCCTGGCTTGACCAGAAGAGGGCGTGGTTTTCGGAAGAAGTCGTCGGCGCGTTCAACAGATTGATTAACCGGGAATACTTTTTGCTCGACTATTTCAACCACGAAACTAAATACGTGCTGTCGGACAAGATTATAGTAAACGACGACGTATGTTACTGCTGTGAGGACATCGAGAGATTTGCCCTGTGCTTTGCCGAGATTATAGACCATAGAAGCCATTTTACGTTCAATCACTCCACCGGAATAGCGAATCTTGCCCAGAAAGCCGCCGTCCATTTAGGGCACGACGTTAAGACGCAGAAAAAAATGTACGTAGCCGGGCTGCTGCATGATATAGGAAAGCTGCACGTCTCCACCGACATATTGCACAAGAACGGCAAACTAACGCCGGAGGAGCGGTTTGAGATAAACAAGCACACCTATTTCACGCGAAAGATTCTGGAGCAGATTCAGGGCTTTGAAGATATTGTGGACATAGCCGCCAACCATCACGAAAAGCTTGACGGAACCGGATACCCGTATCATATAATGGGCGATAAACTGAGCGAGCTCGAGAGGGTAATGTCCATTTGCGACGTATACCAGGCTCTGACGGAAGACCGTCCGTACAGGGCGACGCTGCCACCCGAAAAAGTCTGGGCCATCATCGACGGAATGGCGGAAAGACAGCACCTGGACAAGTCGTTGGTCGAGCGGCTCAAGCAAGTGTTTAATTGAACGATAGATTTTACTATGGAGGCCGGGCATGAATATATATAAAAATCTGAGGGAACGGCTTTACGGAATTCCGGAGTTGGTTTTGGCGAAGCGGCTGCTGATGTTTAACGACGCCGAGCTGGATGAGTACGTTAAATCATTGAGCTCATTCGTTGAAGATTTCCCCGTGGAGGAAGCGGAACTGAAGGCCGCTATGGAAACGGGAAATATGGACTCCGTCACAAAGCGCCTTACAGGCATCAGGGAAACGCTCAAGAACATTTACGCTGACGATCTGGCGGACGAGTGCTGGAAGCGCCTGAACAGCTTTGACAGAAACAGGCCCGAAAAAATGGAAGCCTACGTTTCTTTTTTGCTGTCGACGCTGGCCGCGTTGTCTATAGATATACAGATGGCGTTTTTCTTCGAGGAGGCGGAAAACGACGCGGCGCCGGCGCCGGTCGGCGAACCAGGCGACCCCGGCAAGCCGGCGGACGAGCAGAACGCCATTAAAACCATATTGGCGGTTGACGACGACACATACAGCCTGGACACATTCAAATCCGCCTTGAAACACGTTTCATGCAAGATAATCGGAGCGACCTCCGGTTTGAGCGCGTTGTACATGGTGAAGAAGCTCAAGCCCGATTTATTTGTTTTGGATATTGAAATGCCTGAAATGAACGGAATCGAGCTTGCAGAGGAACTCAGGAAGCAGGGGCAGAGCGCTCCCGTCATTTTCATAACCGGTAACGCAACAAAAGAATATGTGCTGAAATGTATGCAGGTGGGCGCGTCGGATTTCATCGTAAAACCCATAAACCCGAGGGGTGTAGTGAACAGAATTAAAAAATTCCTGTAAGGCGGCGGCGTTTATGGGATTAAAGCTCCTTACGCGGCTCCTTACGCGCCTCAAAGCGGAATCGAGGTTGTTGTTTCAATACTTGACGGTCATCGCCGTCCTTTTGTTCATGATAGTTATCAGCGCCTCTTTCGCCTCGCGTATCGTTCACGGTAATATAACCCTCTACGGCGAAGCGGTGATAACGTCCTCGGCCGAGACCCTCACGGCATACCTGAACGCGCACCAGATCGCTTTTGATAACGTCGCCTTTGTCGTTGAAGATTTATATTCCCAGGGGGCTGATACCGGCACGATAAGCGGAGAACTGGAAAAGCTGTCCACGCACCTGACGCAGGAACATGACGAAATATACAAAGGTTTCCTGTACATCTACGCAATTATAGACGGTGAATTCGTTCAATCTTTCGACAGGATTTCCGCGGACTATAAAAAAGAGCTGCCGGCGCGCCCCTGGTACGTGGGGGCGCTCGAAAAAAACGGTGAAACCTATTTCAGCGACCCATACAACAGCCTTCAGACCGAAGAATATATTATGTCCCTTTCAAAAATATTGTACGATAAAAATAATAACCCTTTCGGCGTAATGGCGTTTGATATTCACTTTGACACTATCAGCGACTATGTAAACCAAATACGGTTGATGAACACGGGTTACGGCGCGCTGCTCGATTCCGAGCTGCGTATCATTGTCCACGCGGAAGAGTCAATTTTGGGCATAAGGCTGGATGACCTCCGCAATGAAAAAGGCGATTTCAGCCATTTGGCGGCCAGCCTGCGGGAGGGGCATGAGCTTGCCGCCTACAGAACCCTGTCTTTTGCCAAAGTGGACAGTATTTATTACAGCAGGCAGTTGTTCAACGGCTGGCATATTTATGTGGGCGTGCCGGTTGACGAATTTTATCAGGGCGCCAAGGCCATGTCGTTCGTATTGACCGTGACGGGGGTTATTTCAATGCTGCTGCTGTGCGGCATCCTGACGTTTATGCACGTTGCGAAAAAGCGTTCCGATGAAGCGAGCAGGATAAAATCTTCTTTCCTGGCCAATATGAGCCACGAAATACGCACCCCCATGAACACCATCATCGGCATGTCGGAGCTTTTATTGAACTCGTGCCTTCCCGACCGCGATATGAGGTTCGTCAACGATATAAACAGATCCGCCAACTCGCTGCTGTCCATAATCAACGATATTTTGGACATGTCTAAAATAGAAGCGGGGAAATTTGAGCTAAGCCCCATACACTACGATTTCCGCGCGCTTGTGGATAATGTTACGTCCATGTTTAAGTTTGTGGCAAAAGAGAAAGGGCTGGAGTTCAGGTTTGAAAGCGACGGCGAAATGCCCGAAGCCCAATACGGCGACGATATAAAGCTGCGGCAGGTGCTGACGAACATCTGCGGCAACGCCGTCAAGTTTACGGAAAGCGGATATATCGGATTTAAAGTAACGGTTCCGTCTGAAAAAAACGTCATAGCCTTTGAGATAAAAGACTCCGGTATCGGCATCCGCAAAGAGGACGTCCCGAAGTTATTTCACGCTTTCGAGCAGTCCCAGACGAAAAAAAACAGATACGTCGCCGGCACTGGGCTGGGGCTTGTGATAAGTAAAAAATTCATAGAAATGATGGGCGGCGGCATCAGCGTCGCAAGCGAATATGGGAAAGGAAGCGTTTTCACCATAGTAATTCCCATGACCGCCGGGGATCCCTCCAAGATAGGACGCGAAGAGGACTTTCATAAAGCGCGTTCCATAAGCGCGCCGGAGGCGAACGTTTTAGTGGTTGACGACAATGAGTTTAACTTGAGGGTCGCGCTCGGCCTGCTCGGCTTGTTCGGAATCGAGGCAAAAACGGCGGAGTCAGGCAAAGAGGCCATAGAAATGATTTTGAAGGACGACTACGATATCGTGTTTATGGATCATATGATGCCTGAAATGGACGGCATTGAAACAACCGCCGAAATAAGAAAACTGGGGGATAAATATAAAAAACTTACGATATTGGCGTTGACGGCAAACGCGATACAGGGCGCGAAAGAGATGTTCATGGCGAACGGGTTCGACGGGTTTATCCCAAAGCCGATAGAGATGCCGGTTTTGACGAACATACTCATGGAGTGGCTGCCGCCTGAAAAAGTCACGCAAAAATCGGAAAACGTCAAAACGGAACACGATGAAACACAATGCGTCATTTTAGATTTTTGGGGAGCCCTTGGCAAAGTTGAGGAAATTGACGCGGAAATCGGCCTGCGCCGCATGAGCGGCCTTAAAGACATGTACCGCGGCAGCCTGCGGCTTTTCCATGAAAAACTAAAGGATAGCTGCGATAAAATGGCCGCGTACATAGACAGCGGAGACCTCAAAAATTTTTCGATTGTCGTGCACGCGATGAAATCCGCGCTTGAAAGCGTCGGCGCGGCGAGTTTGTCAAACGCGGCGCTCAAACTGGAAACAGCCTCAAAGAGCAATGACGCCGAATACTGCGCCAAACAGTTCCCTTCCTTTATAAAAAGGCTTATATATTTACATGGGCAGTTGTCGTTTATTTTCCCGCCAGAAGAAGCCGTAAATAAAAAAGACCAAAAATCCGAAAAAGAAAAAGGCTGCGCCGCCTATCTTCGCGAAAGTACGGAAAAGGCGGCGGAAGCCGTAGATAGCTATGACAGCGACGCGGCCACAGAGATCCTGAACGGGCTGGCGTCTTATGATTTCGGCGAGGAAACCGGCGCTCTGCTGGAAAACGCGTTGACGGCGTTAAAACAGTATCGTTACGACGACGCGAAAGAGGTTTTGTTAAGAATCAACGGGGGGTAATATCAGGGTAAACGTATTGTGTCCGTTATCGCGCGCCGGGCTGATTTTTTGTTAAAATGTAACGGGGTATATACAACGCCCCCGTGCCGAAGACGGCGCGAAACTTTGACGTTTGAAAAGGAAAATTTGATCGGAATGATAAGAAATCTCCATAATGAAAAGATGAATACGCGCAAAGGGTTTTCGTTGATAGAGCTGCTGATCGCCGTTCTCGTTATCTGTATTCTGGCGATGGCTATGATGCTTGCCTCCGGCTCGGGGAGGGCCTCGGCCGACGCGACTGTCATAATCAACAACTTGCGCGGCCTGAGAAGCGCATGCGTGGCATTCTACTTAATGGAAATGGACAGGCTCGGCTTCGCCGGAACCGGCGGCGAAAACAATATAGCCCTGCTTGCGCCGTACATGAGCGACCCGTCCATATTGGGGGGAGCATACAAGTTTGTGATCAGTGATGATGGTTACGGCGAAGCCAAGTGGTGGGTGGGCTTCGACTTCGATGAGGGCGAAAAGAGCGATAAAGTCAAGGAAAAGTTGTTCGGCAGAGCCAGGACGCTGGGTCTTTACGGTAATGAAGGAGGAAGGTTCGAGCTTTTTAATAAATACGATTATAAAGACGTGTGGATGCTTGCCCGGTAGAACGTAACGCCGTATTTTCCATGTCCCGTGTCAAGCGAGGGCAAGCGAGCGGCGTTCACTTTGGAACGTGTCCGTCACTCAGGTATGGAATAGCATTAGCCCCTTTTGATTATTTTTTCCACTATTTCTATCTTGGTGTTAGCTGCTGATGCTGACTGACACCAGTTAGTTTTTTGTACAGTGAAGCCACCGCGTCGGAAAGAATGACGACTATAATGCCGGTAATAAAATTCACTGAAGGGTCCGCAGGGAAATCGATCAGGCTTAGTATTGAAAACCAACCAATTATCACCCATTGGGTAAAATACATAGCCGTCGTGTTCCTGCTCCATCGGGCAAGCTGCCGCCCGACAAATCCGAAAATTTTTATTTCGGATATTACATGCAACACGCTTATCCAGGTAAAACAAATCCCTCCTACAAGGATATATTGGATAAAATCCTGATAATAATAATCGTCCGGCCCGAAATGCATACTCCAAAGATCAAAACCATATTTGAGGGAACCCATAGAAATGGTCGCAATGGTCAAAGCCGAAAAGGCAAACAGGTATTTATAAAAAAGCTTTTTATCGGTACATCTTATTAAATGCCTCCCAAAGATATAACCCATAACAGGATACCCGATCCAAGACAAAAAAGGGAAATATGAATAATCGTTGGCTCTGACAAAAAGCCCGGGCGCAGGCCCTGACCAGAAGTTATTGACAACCCACGTCAAGAAGTAGTTTAGGCAGGACAGGGACAGGGCGGCTAATACCACATGGACGGATTCCATCCGTAATTTTTCCTTTAGGGCAAAGAACAGGAAAGTGATTCCCGCGAAGGCAAGAATATCCACGCCAAACAAATAATTTACAAAAGCTTCCTTATATGCAGCGTCCCCGGTTTGAATAAGCATGATTAAATACGGCAGCCCAAAAGTGGCAAAGTTTAATACATAATGTAAAATGAGCAAATTTAATCCGTGTTTCGCCAGCTTTTTCGGTTCGTTGTTTCTCGAATACGCGACTCCCGCGCCCAAAAGTATCATAAATGTAGGCGCCGCAAGGGGGCTTCCGACAAATTCAATCACTTTTGAATAGGCGTTTGTCAGAGGAAACCCCGGCAGTTCCTCTTTGACATGCACCAGTATCATAAAGAAAACAGCAAGCCCTCTTGCCCAGTCAAGCTCGTTTTGCCGTCCGGTATTGATGTGTTCATCACTAAAAAGCTTCATTACCATGTCAACCTTTCGCGTCATAAAATTGTAAGCGTTCAAGGCCCGGTGGAAAACCCCCCGCCATACCTGCTACGCGAGCACGAGAGCGAGGGCAGGCGACTCCGGCGGGCACCTTCTTTGAGGGGGCTTAGAGAAACGAGGCTTTTAGCCCCATCGTAACGTCAGTTGGCGGCTTTTTTACCGGAAAGCACTCCCATAAGCCCTGTAATCCCAGATAAAATAAACATTGCGCCGGTGTAGACGCCTATCACGAATACCAGTCCCATCGCGGAGATTATTGGCATGGACAAAAACACAAATCCGCAAATAACTGTAAAAATACCACGAACAAGTATCCAGTACCAATTTTTTACGCCCAGCCTCTTCAAACCGAAGCTGCCACATATATGCGAAAACCCTATGCATAAAGCCCACACGGCGATAAACACTTCCATCGTCAGCACGCCCATTATCCTTGCCTCCGGCGAGCCGAAAAGCATAATAGCGCCGAAGAGCAGGTTTGTTATTCCGGCGATTATGTCCCAACCGCTGCGTTTGTCCTTCATGGATAAATACATGATGATAAGTTGGATTCCGTAAGTAAAGACTGCCGCAGAAAACAACAAAACAATAAGCCGAGGGACAAATACGAGGTAGACCCCTATCGCAATCACAAGTAAAGAAGTCACCACATTCAATACTTTCATGCCATCCGATAATTCCGGCGTTTTGTTTTCCATAAACCAATCTCTCCTTGCATTATTATTTTAATTATTTTGAGAGTGGTGACTTAAATATAGATAAGCCATCCCCAAAATGACTAACCATGCTATTTTTGAGCAGTTAATCTTTTGAACATCCTTAGAGCCTGAAAACACTGTAAAACCAAGGTTTTTTGTACTTGATATCTATATATTTATCACCACTCTCAAAATTCTTTCCTCCTAAACCTCCCCATACTATTATGATACACTCACCATATATGAGTAAGATTGGAGATGAAATGAAGCCTATGACCAATTTAGAAAAAGCGCCCGCGCGCGAAACTTGGCCGCTTACTTTTGCGGAACGGCAGATGGCGATTGAGCAGCACATGAACCCACAGTCTAACGCCTACAATAACAACGAGGCGCTGGAGATCGGGGGGGCGCTTGACACCGCCGGGCTGGAGCGGGCGCTGGGTACGCTGGTAAGCCGGCACGCGGCGTTCCGTTCGTATTATCCGATGGAAAACGGAGAATTTGTCCGCCGCGTCGCCGAGGCGGATAAAACAG
>WRKN01000002.1 GCA_009778055.1 Synergistaceae bacterium | reverse complement strand
GAAGTGGCGGACTTCCCCGTTCCGATCGCCCATACCTGCTCGTAAGCATAAATTATCTTTTCGAGTTCGGCGGCGCTCAAAGCCGACAACGCCTTAATCTGGCGGGATACCACGTCGAAGGTCTTGTTCCCCTCGCGCTCCTCCAATGTCTCTCCGTAGCAGAAGACCGGGACAACGCCCGCGTCGAGGGCGGCCTTTACCTTCTTTGCTATGAGTTCGTCGGTTTCCCCGAAGATCGTCCGGCGCTCGCTGTGCCCCAAGATAACGTGAGTGCATCCCGCGTCTTTGAGCATCGGCAGCGAAACGTCGCCTGTGAAAGCCCCTTTAGGCTCGAAGTAGGCGTTCTGAGCGCCGAGGATGGGAGCAAGGCCCGGAGCGCAGGCTTTAGACGCGCACCCGGCGGCGCACAGGGAGGTAAAGGGCGGAAACACCGCCGCCTCCAGCGTCTTGCCTATCGCCTGGGAAAGCGGAGCCTCTTTTGCCAGAGCCTCGAAATCCTTGTAAAAACCCTCGGTCTCGCCTCGGGTCATGTTCATCTTCCAGTTGCCGTAAAGATATATTTTTTTCATGACTACTTAACCTCCAATGGGGCCATGCCGGGCAGCTTTTTGCCTTCGCAGTATTCGAGGCTCGCGCCGCCGCCGGTGGAAACCCAAGATACTTTGCCGTCAATGCCGAACTGCCGCACCGCCGAAGCCGTGTCGCCGCCGCCTATTACTGAAATAGCCCCGGCTTCCGTGGCTTTCACAACGGACTCTCCCACCGCCATCGATCCGGCTGCGAAGAGTTTGTTTTCAAAAACGCCCATAGGGCCGTTCCACAAGATAGACTTCGCTCCAACCAGAGCGTCGGAAAACAGCTTTGCCGTCTCAGGCCCTATGTCCAGCCCCATTTTGTCGCCGGGCATGGCGGCTGTGTCCACCGTGACCGTCTCCGTGGCTTCGAGCCCCTCAGCGACGACGTTGTCAAGCGGAAGAAGAATTTTCACGCCCTTTTGCTCGGCTTTTTTCAGGGTCTCGCCGGCGAAGTCCAGCCTGTTTTCCTCGCAAAGCGACTTGCCCGTCGCGTAGCCCTGGGCCCTGAGGAACGTGTAGGCCATGCCGCCGCCGATAATTATCGTGGAGACCTTGTCCAGCAGGTTACCCACCACCGCTATCTTGTCGGAGACCTTAGCCCCCCCCAGAATCAGAACGTAAGGCTTGGCCGGAGACTCGCAGACCGCGCCCAGCATCTCGCCCTCCTTTATCAGGACGTCGCCGGCGAAGGACGGCAGAAGCGAGAAGAGTCCGTTGGTCGTAACGTCGGCGCGGTGCGACGCGCTGAAAGCGTCCATGACGAAGGCGTCGAAGGGCTTCGCCATTTTCCCCGCGAAAGCCGCGTCGTTTTTCTGCTCCTCGGCGTAAAAGCGGGAGTTTTCCAGCAGGAGCACTTCTCCTTCGGACAAAGCGGAGAGCGCCGCCTCCACTTTTCCGCCGACACAGTCGTCAACGAAACGCACCTTTTTGCCGTAGGCTTTCTCCACGTCCGCCGCTATCTGGCCCAGAGACATCTCCGGAACCACCTTGCCGTCCGGGCGTCCGAAATGCGAGACAAGCGCCACCTTCGCCCCGGCGTCCAGCAGTTTGCCTATTGTGCCGGAGTGCGCGCGGATACGCGCGTCGTCCTTTACCTTGCCGTTTTTGAAAGGAACGTTAAAGTCCACCCGCACCAGCACCTTCTTACCCTGTACGTCCTGAGAACCGAACGTCTTGAGTTTCACTGCATCCCCTCCTATTGATGGTGTAGTTCATAAATTTCTGCAACCGCACCCGCATATTTTACCGTACTTTTCGTCACGGGCGGCAGGTTGCCGCCCCTACTCGTCCGTTACGTCTCCGCCGCCGTCTTGAAATTCATACATGGCTTCAAACAAGCTTTCAATTCGACTGTCCTTAACAATGCCGTATATAATCAGCAGGACAATAGCGGCAAACATCGCTCCCCAAAATCCCCATATGTTCCATCCTAATACAATCCCCCCCGTCAAGGTGCAAAAGAAAAGAATACGTCCGAAGGGAAAAGGATTCATCTCAGCTATTATGCGCTTATCATCCTCGAGTTCCCTGACTGTTTTGTAATCAAGTTCATCGCGTTCCATTACAGCATGTATTTTTTCGAGTCCTTCATCGAAAACGCCTTCAAATTTACCAGTCTTTAGCACAAAACGAAGTTTTTCTAGACATTCGTCGCACGCTTCTTTGATTTTTTCAATATCTTCAGGATTCGTTATGTCTACTGGAGGTCTTTCTTTTGTCGCTTTAATAAAAGAAATGTTTTGCTTCACACTTTCTTTCGCAGATCTGTTCATTGCTTTGATAAAGAACAAGTTGCTCAAATGCCTGAAAAAATTACACAGGCGTCTCCAGTTTATGAAACTTGTTCCGTAGGAGGGTAGTATCTCTCCCGGCGTGCCCCAGGATTTATAAAAGTACGCGCGGTGCTGTATATACAAAATATTGCTTTGAGTAACCGCTTTTATCCGGCATATAAGCGGACGGACATCATTAGGATATTTCCTGATGATTTCTCCATACGTCCGATCCAGGAAAAGATACCGGCTTCTAATCTTAAGACATTCGTCCAGCAATTTCTTTTGTAATGCCCTATCCGCGGGAAAATACTCCGCAGTTAAATTGTTTTTGGCAGCATCCTTATTTGCTTTCCGCATCTGTATATCCGCGTCATCGAGAAGCTTTTCCAGGTCGGATATGACCGTGACCCTGACGTCGCCGGTTATGTACTGCATGGTCATTCATCCCCTGCGGCGAGTCCAGCCCCGCCTTTAAGATTTTGTAACCGCGTCCGTCTGTATTTTACCGTATTTTTTGTCACGGGAAACGCCATTTACAAAATTTATTCAGCTCCTGCTGCCGGGTTTTGTCATGTGAAAACCTTGACGGCAGAGCGGACAGTCATCTGCTTCCCAGGATTCAACGCTCATCGCCGCCACGGCGTGAAACGGCACGCCGAAATCAACCGCGCCGTTCGAGCGATCTACCACGGCGCCCACGCCCGCTACCTCTACGCCACGCCCGCGCAGGAGTTCAATGACCTCTTTGACCGAACCGCCGGTCGTCACCACGTCCTCGACCACCAGGGCGCGGCTTCCGGGTACGGCGGCGAAGCCGCGGCGCAGGGTCATCACGCCGTTTTCCCGCTCGGCGAAAACGTTGCGGACGCCCAGTATCCTCGCCACCTCATAGGCCATGATTATGCCGCCGATGGCCGGGCCGGCCACCAAATCAACATTTTTGTCCTTAAACGCCTCCGCGGTCTCCGCGCATATTAGGGCGCTGTCGCCGGGATGCTCAAAAAGCCGCGCGCACTGCATATAACGGTCGCTGTGACGTCCGGAGGTCAGTTTGAAATGCCCTTCCAGCATCACTCCGGTTCGCCTGAATATCTCCAACGCCCGCTCAAGCGTCATGCTCATCCGCTTATCCCCTCCCGTAGGTCGTCTCTCATTATCAGGGCCTCGTCGCGGGCGGCGGCGGCGAAATCGTTCGTTCCAAGTTTCTTATGCGCGCAAAGCAGGCTGCGGGACGCGTTGACCACCGCGCCGCGTCCGCGCCCGTCGAAACACCCGGAAATATCTTTTGCCGCGGCCCCCTGCGCCCCGTAGCCCGGAACAAGGAAAAAAGTGCGAGGGAGGAGAGCGCGGAGTTTTTTGCCCTCCTCGGGCCACGTAGCCCCCACCACCGCCCCAACCGAGCTGTAACCGCGCAAGCCCATAAGGCCCTCGCCCCATTCGCCTACTTTCAGCCCGACGCGCTCGTAAAGAGGCCGGAAAGAGCCGTCTCCGTCCCGGACGGCAAGGTCTTGAAACTCCCCCGCCGAGGGGTTCGAGGTTCTCACCAGGACGAATATCCCGCCGCCGCTTTTTTCGCAGGCGTCCAGGAAGGGCTTTATGCCGTCATAGCCCAGGTAGGCGTTGACCGTAACGAAGTCCGCCGGAAAAGGAGAGCCGCCGTTCATGTAAGCGGCGGCGTAAGCCTCAGCCGTGGAGCCGATGTCGTTGCGCTTCACGTCCGCTATCGTGATCATGCCTTTTTCGCGGGCATAGCGCAGCGTGTCGCAAAAAACCTCCATGCCTTTGAACCCCAGCATTTCATAACAGGCGGCCTGAACCTTGACGCAGGGGATAATATCGCAAAGGGCGTCAATCAGGGAGCGATTGAAAGCATTTATCGCTCCTGCGTCATCCCCGCGGTGAAATTTCTCGATAAAAGATTCGGGCATATACTCCGCCCGCGTGTCCAGCCCCAGTGCCGTTGGGTTACCCGTCCGCTCTATCGCATCAATCAGGGCGTCAATTTTTTTCATAAAACGCGTACTCCTGCCGCGTAGGTCGCCACGGCCCTGCCCGTGAGCTTTTTGCCGTGGAAGGGGGTGTTTTTCCCCTTGCTGGCAAATTCCGCCGCGTCGACCGTCCACTCGGACTCCGGGTCAATAAGGGTTATGTCGGCGGGCTGCCCCGGCTCAAGTTTTCCGCTGACGCCGGGCAGAGAGAAGATACTCGCCGGCGCGGCCGTCATTTTGGCAAGCAGTTGCCCCGGCGTCAGGCAGCCCGGTACAACCAGCGCCGTCCAGCATACCCCGAGCGCCGTTTCCAGCCCCGATATGCCGGTGGCCGCCAGGGCGTACTCCATGTTTTTGTCGTCCTTGTGATGCGGGGCGTGGTCGGTGGCGATACAGTCTATCGTGCCGTCTTTCAGCGCCCCGACCAATGCCTTTACGTCCTCGTCCGTGCGCAGCGGAGGGTTGACGCGGGTGTTTGTGTCGTAGCCCTCCACCCACGCGTCTGTGGCGTATAGGTAGTGAGGCGCGGTCTCAGCCGTGACGCGAACTCCCCGCGCTTTGAACTGCCGCACGATATCCGCCCCGCCTGCCGTCGAGACGTGCGCCACGTGGAGATGAGCCCCTTCCAGCTCGGCCAGCATACAGTTCCTGGCAATGACGGACTCCTCCGCCACCCGCGTCGCGCCGCGCAGGCCCAGCACCGTCGACCAGTACCCCTCGTTCATGACTCCGCCCCCAACAAGGTTGGGGTCCTCGGGATGATCCACGACCGGGAGACCGAAATGCCGCGCATAACTCATAACCAGCCTCATGCGCCCGGCGTCCGGAATGGATTTGCCGTCGTCGGAAACGGCTACTATGCCCGCTTCCTTCAGGTCTCCCATTTCGGTCAGTTCTTCGCCTTTCATCCCCTTGGTGGCGGCGGCGATCGGGAAGACTCGCACGACGCCGTTCTTCCGCGCCTTCGCGTTTATGAGTTCCGTTACGGAGACGGTGTCGTTCACCGGGCTGGTGTTCGCCATGCAGCATACGGACGTGAAACCTCCCCGCGCGGCCGCCCTGGTTCCGGAGGCTATATCCTCCTTGTACTCGTAACCCGGCTCGCGCAGGTGGCAGTGCAGGTCTATCAATCCCGGCGAGACAAGCAAGCCGGAGGCGTCGTGAACTTCCGCGTTTCCCGCGTCTAACGAACCGCCCATAGCGGCGATTTTTCCGGACTCAATAAGTAAATCGCCCTTTTGCTGCCCTTCCGGCGTAATTAAGGTTCCGTTTTTAATCAAAATTTTCATGCCAGCCTCCTATTGAACATTCCGCCGGGTGAGCAGGAACAGGAGCGCCATGCGCACCGCCACGCCGTTGGTCACCTGTTCGTCTATGACGGACTGCTCCCCGTCTGCGACCAGCGACGATATCTCAACGCCCCTGTTCATGGGACCGGGGTGCATCACGAGCGCGCCTTTCTTCGCCAGGGCAATCCGCTCCGGCGTAAGGCCGAAGTATCTGTGGTACTCCCGCACTGTGGGGAAGAGTCCCTTCTGCTGACGCTCAAGCTGGATACGCAGGCCCATCACCACGTCGGCTTCGCGCACGGCGTCATCCACGTACTCCGTTACGCGGCAGCCGGCGGCGGCCAGCTCGGGCGGCAGCAGGGTGGGAGGCGCGGCGAAGGTGACTTTCGCGCCCATCGTCGTGAGTCCCCAGAGGTTAGACCGCGCGACGCGGCTGTGCGTTACGTCGCCGACTATCGCGACGTTGAGGCCGGATATGCCGCCGAGTTTTTCCTTCATGGTGAACATGTCGAGCAGAGCCTGGGTTGGGTGTTCGTTAGTGCCGTCGCCGGCGTTTATCACGGACGCTTTGACGTGCTGCGCCATCAGGTGCGGAGCCCCGGTCATCGAGTGCCGGAGGATCATCACGTCACTGGCCAGCCTGTCGAGCGTGCGCGCCGTGTCTATTAGCGACTCGCCTTTGGCTACGCTGGAGCCGGAGGCCGACATGTTGGCGGCGACGCCTCCCATGTATTTCGAGGCTAGCTCAAAAGAAAGGCGGGTGCGCGTGCTGTTCTCATAAAAAACGGTTAGGATGGTCTTGCCCTGAAGATGAGGAGTTTTTTTGTTGTTTGAGGCCAGAATGACCTTCATGAGTTCCGCCGTGTTCAGTATCTCGGATATTTCGGAGGCAGGGACGCCTCGAAGGCCAAGCAGGTCTTTTTTCGATAAAGCCAAAATATGACAACCCCTTTCCGCCGTAAAAAATTAAGGCTCCTGCTCCATCAGCATGACTTCATCCGGCGAGTCAAACGGCGCGATACGAACCGCGACCATTTCGCTGCGGGAGGTGGGAACGTTCTTTCCCACGAAGTCGGCGCGGATGGGAAGCTCGCGATGCCCGCGGTCAATGAGCACCGCCAGTTGTATGGACTTCGGACGGCCGCAGTCCATGAGCGCGTCCATAGCGGCGCGCGTCGTGCGCCCGGTGAAGAGCACGTCATCCACCAGCACTATGGAGAGTCCGGTGATGGCGAACGGTATGTCAGTGCCGTTGACTACCGGGTGCTCGTTCACGAGGGAGAGGTCGTCCCTGTAGAAAGTGATGTCCAGGACACCCACCGGAACCTTGCTCTTTTCCACGCTTTCAATGCACGCAGCCAGCCGGTTGGCCAACGGTACGCCTCTGCGCTGTATGCCTATCAGCGCCACGCTGGACACGCCCTTGTTCTTTTCGATGATTTCGTGAGCTATGCGCGTTACGGCGCGCTCCATGCCCTGAGAGTCCATAATTTTCGCTTTCTCTTTCACATACAGCCCTCCTGAAAATTAAAAATTTTATTTTGCCCAGCACGTTTAATTTAGAACTGAAGCGGCGTTGTCGGCGAGTTCCCGTGCCAGAAGGCCGCTTGTTCCCTTATATTTGTTTCCGGCCTCGGCGTGTGTCAGTGCGCCGAGGGTTGCCGCGTCCATCGGGGGCGTCCCCGCGGCGAGAAAAGCTCCGATTATACCGGAGAGGACGTCCCCTGAACCCGGTATGGCGAGTTGCGCCCCGCCCTCCAGAATCACCCTTCTCTCCGCGGCGCCGCATATGAGGGTGTGAGGTCCCTTCAGGAGGGACACGCCGAATTTTTCCGCCAACGCCTCACAGGATGAAAGGCGTTTGCCGGAAATTTTTTTGGCCTCTATGCCAAGCATGTAAGCAGCTTCCCCTTCGTGAGGGGTGACGACTGTGGAATTGAGTTTTTCGCGGCCGCGAAAAACTTCGGTCATTTTCGCGTCGGCGGCATGGCGCAGAGCGTCGGCGTCCAGAAGCAGGGGTTTCCCCCATTCACGGCACAGCCACTCGGTTGTTTTCCGCGCGCCGTCGGAGAGTCCAAAGCCAGGGCCGCACACCAGCGCGTCGCATTTGCCGAGCCAAGGCGGCACTCGCTGCTCAAAGCTGTCGAAATCGACGGAGCCCTCTTTACTTCCCAGCGGCACAAATATCGCTTCGGGCAGCAAGGCCGCCGCGCCGTTCACCATAAAATCCGGCACAGCCAGGAAGACCAGGCCGCATCCAGCTCTGAGCGCGCCCATAGCGGCCAGGACGGGCGCGCCCCTGAAATAATCGCATCCTCCGACTATCATCAAAGCGCCGCGCGTTCCCTTGTGTGCGTCCCTTGGAATCTTCGGAGTCAGCAGCGGTACGTCCGACTTGTCATAGCCGGTCAACAAGGAGGCTTTGCGCGCCAGCGCGAGTTCGGGCGGAAAACCGATGCCGCAGACATGGACTTCCCCGCTGTGAAAAAAGCCGGGCGACACGGCAAGCCCCGGCTTTTCGGCCAGGAAGGTCAGCGTCATCTCCGCCGTAACCGCTGTTTCGGCGGTTTCGCCGGTGTCTGGGTTCACGCCGGTCGGAATATCCAACGAGACAACCCGCCGGGCTTCCCCGCAAAACTCCGCCAGCCTCTTGACCTCGCCTCTGAGAGCGCCGCTCGAACCAGTGCCCAGCAGCGCGTCCACGGTTAAGTCGGACGAGCGGCACAGAACCGACAGCTCGCCGTCCGTCAGATTTTTGGAATGAAAAACGTTCAGGCTGCCCCCATCGCGGAGGGGGAGTAACGCGGCAAACGCGGCGGCGGCGTCATTTTTATATTCGCCGGGACCGATCGCCGCTACGATAGTGGGAGCACGCCCTGCGAGAAAGAGATGCCTCGCCGCGACGAAACCGTCGCCTCCATTGTTGCCGGGGCCGCATAAAATTAAAAATTTTTCAGCTTCCGGGTATTTTCGAAGCAACATTTCCGCCGCTCCGCGCCCGGCGTTTTCCATCAGCACAATTCCAGGCAGCCCCAGTTCCTCCGCGGCAATTCTGTCCGCTTCCCTGACGCTCGAACTTCCATAATATTTTTTCACCGCGCCGCCTCCGTTAAAAACCGAACCGCCTCGCCATACCCCTCAAAGCCTTTGCCGGCGATGGTCGCGCGGCAGGCTTCGGAGGTATAGGAAATACGCCGGTACGCTTCGCGCTTACTTATGTCGGAAAGGTGCACCTCCACCGCCGGTATGCCCACGGCTTTCAACGCGTCGGGGATGGCGATGCTGGTGTGTGTGTAGGCGGCGGGGTTGATGACAATCCCGTCGAATTTGCCGTGAGCCTGTTGTATTTTATCCACGATGGCGCCTTCGGAATTTGACTGGAAACATTCCGCCTCCGCTCCGGCTTCTTTGGCCACCGCGTCGATAAACGCAAGCAAATCGGCGTAGCTTTTCGCGCCGTAAATTTCCGGCTCGCGCAGGCCCAGCAGGTTTATATTAGGGCCGTTGATCACCAATATTTTTTTTACTTTTTTCATAAACCAGCGCCTCCCGAAAGCTGCGCGCAAATGTCCGCCGCCGTCTTTTCGATGCCGCGAACCGGTATTCTATATTCGCTCCACTGCGTGTACAGCGGCAGGCGGGCCGCCGCCAAAGCCTCCACTCCTTCGCGTTCGGAAAGGGGCCTCCCCGATGTCGGCAGTTGGGCAGCGTCTCTGTCCAAAAAAACAATGACCCCGTTTTGCCGGATAACACGCCGGTTTTCAGGGCGTTTTACTATTCCCCCGCCCGTGGCGACAACCAGCCCGCTGCGTTTGCAGAGCGTTTGCAGAGCTTCGTTTTCCAGCCTGCGGAACACGTCCTCGCCGTCCTCCGAGAAGATTGCGGGAATGGATTTACCGGCGGTCTGTACAACCCATTCATCCGTGTCCGCGAACTCCCGCCCCATCTTTTCCGCCAGCGCCGCGCCTATGCTTGTTTTACCGCAGCCCGGCATACCAATCAGCACAATGTTCCGGGTCAGCCGAGCGATTTTTGAAACGATCGTTTCAATTTGCTCGTCGGGAATGGGGGTACGCGTAAAAAGCTCCGCCGACCTTTTGGCCTGCGCAACCAGCATTGCAAGCCCGCCCGCGCATGAAATGCCGCGCTCCTCCGCCTGCGCCAGCAGTTCCGTCCGGGCCGGGTTGTATATCAGGTCTATAACCGCCTGACATTCTTGAAAAATTCCCAGGTCCGCCAGCGGTGAAGCCCCATTGTCCGGGTACATCCCCACCGGGGTAGTGTTGACTATAATTGCCGCGTCACGGTGTTTTGAGATATTTTCGTAATTATCATCCCCATGCCTGGATATTACGACGGCTTCTTTAGCCCCCATATCCCGCAGCACCGTCCGCGCCATAAGCGACGACCCTCCGCTGCCGAGGATAATTGTCTTTCCGGCGGCGGGATCCGCCCCGGTTTTTTTCAGCAAATAAGCAAAGCCGAAACAATCAGTGTTGTCTCCGTACAGCGAACCGTCGTCAAGCCGCGTGAGCGTGTTAACGCTGCCGATGGCGCGCGCGGTTTCGGACAATCCGTCACAAAACGGCATCACGGCTTTTTTATAAGGTATGGTGACGTTGAGTCCGTCAAAGCCGTCAAAACCGTCAAAAATCCCGCGCCGGAGGGCGGATAAAAAAGTTTCCAGTTCCTCCGGCTTTTTTTCATATAAACGGTATTCGTAATCGCCCAGTTCGGCATGAACCAACGGGGAAAAACTATGGGAGAGGCGTTCGCCGAGCAAGCCGCGCCGCCTCATTGATCAAACCACCTCGGAATAGCTGCCAAGGTAGTGAAATTCATCGCACTGATCGTTCAGCTCCCGCAGAACTTCTATCAGCTTAGGAGAGTAAACGGGCGTTTCAATGTCAAAATAAAACATGAAATCGAAATCTCTGTTGGGTATAGGGCGGCTTTCGAGTTTGATGAGGTTGATTCCATGAATATAAAAGCGTGACAGGACGTGATACAGGGAACCGGGCTTATGCGGGACGGTCATCATGATACTGGTTTTGTCGGCGCCGGGATAGATGGCAAGCGATTTTGAAATGCAAATAAAGCGGGTGTAGTTATTGCCCTGATCCTGCGCGGAATCCGCAAGACGGCGCAGCCCGTACAGCGAGGCGCAGTTTCGCGATGACAGCGCGGCCACGTCGCCGCGGGGGGAATCGGCGACCATTTGGGCGGCCATTGCGGTATTTTCACACACCGTCACCTTGCAGCCAAGTTTTTTTATAAAGTTCGCGCTTTGGACAATGGCCTGCTCGTGAGAAAATATTTCCTTGACGGACGACAGTTCAACGCCTTCCTTCGCAAGCAGGCAGTGGTCGATTTTTAAGCGTGCGCTTCTCACAATGCTGAACGGGTAACGCATCATAAGGTCATACACCTGATTGATGGAACCCGCCGTGCTGTTCTCCAGCGGCAGAACGCCATAGGGGCACAGCCCGCTGTCAACCGCGCCGAAAACCCCCTCGAAGGTGTTGAAGTACAGAATATTCGGCAGCCGGAACAGCTTTTCCGCGGCAAGCTGGGAATACGCCCCCTCCATGCCCTGGCAGGCAACGACTGTCCGCTCGGGAAATATCCATTCCGTGTCCCGGAGAGCGCCGCGAATCTTGTCCCCCAGCGCGGACCCGGCGTTCAATATCCGTTCCTGGTCGGCGCGGCTTAACTCGAACAAAAGGGAATACAACGCGGAAACATAGGTTTCACGCCCTTCCTCCACTTTATGGGACACGTCGTACAACTTTTCCCTTTCCCGCGCCGGGTCATGAACCGGTATATTGTGCTGCCGCTTATACCGCGCAATTTCGGCGGACGTATCCATACGCTGCTGAAACAGGCGGACAAGGTCGTTGTCAATCTCGTCAATCCGCTGCCGTAAATCCTGTAAATCCATAAAATTTCTCCTCCTAATCAACTAATCAAACTAATCAAATATGGCCGCGCGGCTCAAGAAGCGCGTCATAAAGCGCAACGGCTGCCGCGGCCTCGACGCAGGGTACGGCCCGCGGCACAATGCACGGGTCATGGCGGCCTGTGACGGCGAGCCGTACTTCTTCCAGGCGGGACAAGCTCACGCTTTCCTGTTCCCTGGAAATGGACGGGGTCGGTTTGAAAGCGGCGCGGAACAGCACGGGCATACCCGACGTTATGCCGCCCAAAATGCCGCCGTGGCGGTTGGTGCGTGTCCGCACGGCGCCGCCGTGAATTATGAAAGCGTCGTTGTTTTCGGATCCCCTTAACGCGGCGGCTGAAAAACCGTTGCCGAACTCCACCCCCTTGACCGCTGGAATACCAAAAAGTATAGCGGCAAGGCGGTTTTCCATTCCATCAAACATAGGGTTCCCAATTCCGGCAGGAACGCCTGTCGCGATACATTCGACAACTCCTCCAATGGAATCCCCGCCTTGCCGCGCTTCTTCTATGACGGCGAGCATCCGTTTGCCCGCCTCCGCGTCCAGAACCGGGAAAGCCGCTTCCTTTAGAACGTTCATGTCATCAGCCCCCGCATGAACGGGGTCAAAAGGCCGGTCGCATACGTTTCCGATTTGTGAGATATGGGCGGCGACAGATATTCCTTCCCGCCGCAGCAACTGTAAACATATCCCCCCAGCCACGCACAACGGCGCGGTCATCCTGCCGGAAAACGCCCCTCCCCCCCGCGCGTCCCGCGCCGCGCCGTATTTGACGTACGCGGTATAGTCGGCGTGCGAGGGCCGCGGCACGTCCCACAAATTGTCGTAATCCGACGAGCGCGCGTCCGTATTGCGTATGATCGCCGCCAGCGGCGCGCCGCAGGTGACGCCGTCCGCCAGTCCCGAAAGAAATTCCGCTTCGTCCGGCTCCCGCCGTTTTGTGGCATACGCGCCCTGTCCCGGCATACGCCGCCGTAAAAATGAGCTCAGTTCGTCAAAATCTACCGGAAGCCCGGCGGGCAATCCATCGATGCTTACGCCGATGGCAGGCGAATGGGATTGCCCGAAGACAGTTATTTTCAAGTTATTTCCATACACAAAGGACATGCCGCGCCTCCTCAAATTTTACAAAAAGGGTCGTCAACAGTTCGCGCTTATTTTATACCAATATTCCCGTTTAGAGATATACTCTTTGCCCGTGGGAAGCGCTTTGAGAGAACAGGCGGACTACCTTTTTGACGTAAATTATTTCAAAGGCGGCGCCTTCATTATGGTTCGGATTTTGATTTACGGCGCTTTGCTGCTCACCTGTTATCTGCTCGCTGTGAGCTTCTCAACGTTGCCATTAGTTTTATTTCTATTATACTGGTCTAAATAAAACAGCCGCGATTTTTTACGTGGTTATCGATAGGTGAGCCAATGAACCTTACTATCTCTATCATCACCGTCTGCCTGAACGCTGCGGACGTCCTGGAGCGGACGCTCGGCAGCGTTTTGGATCAGGGGTATCCCGGGCTTGAGTACATCGTCGTCGATGGAGGCTCGACGGATGGAACGCCGGAAATTATCGGCAAATACAAAACGCGCCTGGCGCGTGTTATCTCCGAACCCGACAAGGGCATCTACGACGCTTTCAACAAGGGGGTCGCGCTGGCGACGGGAGACGTCGTGGGTATCCTGAACGCGAATGACCTGTATGCTCCCTGGACGCTCGCGTCCGTCGCGGAGGCGGCGTACGCCCATCCGGAAATCGGCGTTTTTTACGGCCGCATGGCGGTCATTGACGCGGCGCTTCGGAAATGGACGATTTATTCGCCCGGCAATCACGACCTCCTGCCGGACAACATGAGTATTCCTCACCCCGCCGCGTTCGTCAGGAGAAACTTGTACGAGAGGCACGGTTTGTTCGACGACAGCTACTCAATAGCGGGGGATTGGGATTTAATGCTGCGCCTCTATACGGCGGGGGAGCGTTTCCGCCTCATTGACAAAGTGCTGGCGGCGTTCGACGACGCCGGAGTATCATCCACTCCGGCGAGGCGTCTTGCGGCGGAGAACCGAAGGGTTTATTTCAGGCATCTGGGCTTTATTTCAGCCCTTCGAAAAACGATAAAAATGGAATTGCGCTACTGCGGCAGAAAAGTTATGGACTTTACAGGCGCGTACCGAGCCTATTCTCGTTTCCGGGACAACAGAATCCTGCGGGTTGACGCGTCGGGGACGTATAATATAGACGCCATCTGGGGGGAACTGCCCAAAGAACTGACTGGAGAGAACAGGTTCGACAAATGCTGAGGATGTTGTCAAAGAAAATATTGATGATCGTCTGCCTGGTTTTGCTTTTAGCAGGCCGGGCCGGGGCTGACGCCGGTATCCTGAACGTTACGGTCACGTCGCCGTGGCTTGCTATTCTGGTGAACTTCATCGGCGGGGTAAACGTCAGAGTAACTTCCATACAGGACTGGAACGACGACGGCGAACTGGTGCGCCGCATAAGGGCGCGGAACCTTCAATCCCTTCCGGCGGATAGCTTGATTATGGCGTTCGACAACAGTGACTCGAAGATACTCGGCCTGCCGTTCGAGCAGTATAATAATTACCGTGTCCTCTATAATCAGATGCCGCTTGATGATAATAAACTCGACGCTTACATGTCCGACCCGTCGGTCATCCCTTTCATAGCTCAAAGGGTTCTGACGGTTCTGGCTGGCTGGGACTCCCCCAGCTACCCATACTACCAGCGGCGGCTGGCGGAATTCCAGGCGCGCCTTTACAGCACCACGCTTGCTGGCCGGCAAGTGCTGAAAGGGCAGCGGATTTACGACTTGACAGGACACAGCGGCGCGTTTCTCCAAGCCGTCGGGTGCAGGCTGACGCGCCCCTCCAATGAGGATTGGGCCGAATGGAGCGCCTGGAAAGAAATAGGACGATTGACCGGCATGGTCTCGCGTATGGCTGAGGAAAAGATGGTGGTCGTAATGGATCACTCCACACCCAAAGCGATACGCAGTATCCTTGGTTCCAATCCGGCCGTTTTTATGATAACCCGCCCAAGATCCAACCAAGATTATCCGGCGTTTTTACACGATCAATACATCTCACTTTGGTCAAGAACAACCTTGAGGCCCCTTCTGCCCGCCGGGAGAAGGCAATAATACAAAGGGGGGCAAACCCCGCAAGCCCCTTTTGCGTAACAAAACTCTGGTCAAAAGCACAGGGCTGGATGCCCGAAGAAAATGATTATTTTGTCCGTACCGCCGGGCGTCCGATGGAGTAATAATCGAACCCCCTGCGCGCCATTTCGGAGAGGGAATATAAATTGCGCCCGTCCACCACGACGGGGTTTTTCAGGAGGCGTTTGAGCCGCCCGAAGTCCGGTTGTTTGTAGACATCCCACTCCGTTGCGATTGCCAGGGCGTCGGCGCCGTTGACTGCGTCGTAGGAATCGTGAACGTATAGCAGCCCCTGATGTTCGCCCAAAGCATTCCGCGTTTCGTTTATAGCGCGCGGGTCGTGTGCCTGAACGCGCGCGCCGTCGTTGAGCAGGGCGAGTATCAGGGTCTGCGCGGGCGCGTCGCGCGTGTCGGAGGTTTTCGGCTTGAAAGCAAGTCCCCAGAGGGCTATGGTCAGGCCGGACAGCCCGCCTTCGCCGAAGTGGGCGGACAGCTTTTCATAAAGCGCCTCTTTCTGCTTGATGTTGACCTCGTCAACGGCTGTGAGGATTCGCGGCACGTAACCGGCCGCCGCGGCAAAATCCCTGATGGCCAGCACATCCTTGGGAAAACACGACCCCCCGTAGCCGCACCCCGCGTACAGGAACTTGCTTCCTATCCTGGTGTCGAGGGCCATGGCCCGGCGGACGTTGTCCACGTTCGCGCCCACGCGCTCGCATATGTTCGCTATTTCGTTCATGAAGGATATGCGAGTCGCCAGCATAGCGTTGGCGGCATATTTCGCCATTTCGGCGGAGGCGATGTCCATGAACAGGAATTTTTCCGCCCCAAGGAATGAGTAAATCTCTTTTATCCGCTCGGCGGCCTCCGGGGATTCGGCTCCCACCACCACCCGGTCGGGCTCCACGAAATCCCTGACGGCCGCCCCCTCACGCAGAAATTCCGGGTTCGACACCATGAGGAATTGAAGGCCGGAGTTTCGTTTTTTCAGTTCTTCGGAGACCCACTCCTTTACCCTGCCGTTTGTTCCCACCGGTACGGTTGACTTCACAACAATCATCAGGCTGCCGTTCATGTTTCGTCCTATGCTGCGCGCGGCCGCCTCCACGTACGTCAGGTCGGCTGAATTATCCCGCGCCGGCGGGGTTCCGACGGTGATGAAACACGCCTCGGCTTCGTCCAGGGCCGCGCCGAGATCAGAAGAGAACGAAAGGCGTCCTTCCGCCATGTTGCGCTTCATCATGTCCGAAAGGTTAGGTTCGTAAAACGGGACTTCCCCTTTACGCAGGGTCTCTATCTTGCTCTCGTTCGTGTCCACGCACGCCACTTCGTTGCCGAAACGCGCCAGACACGTGCCCGTGACCAGACCTACGTACCCCGAACCTATCACAACCAGTTTCATGTATGTACTCAGCTCCTCAGTTCAGGCGTCATTTTATGATTTTTTTCCATCGGACCACAGCTCCCTCGTTCAGCGCTATGACGCCCGGCGCGTCCAAGCTCGCCAGACTCGCTTCCAGCAGGAATTCGGCGTCGTATATGGTCAATCCCTTTGGGAATAAAAATATGTCTTCGCTTCTCGACCATGAGAGATATGGACTTTCCAAGTTTAACACGCGCGCGTCGGTTTCCAAAGTTCCGAGCAATCCGGCCAGATCCGCCGACTCGGCTGCCTCGGAGTAAAACCCGCGCGCGCCGATGAAGTACCACTCTTTGCCGTCGGCAAGCGTGCGCAGCACGTCCACCGATTGAACCTCCACAATATCGTTCCGGCGCATAGCCATAGGAACCCGCACCCGCCACAGATCGCTTGATATTGTACGCTCGAACTCCAGGTTTTCGATCACGACGAGCGGCACGTTTTCGAGGCTTTCCCTCAGCAGATCCAAGTCCAGGTTTATGTCCTTGAAAACATACCTGGCCATGACGCCGACGAGAAAAAGAGTTAAAATAAAAAACAGATGTTTTTTTTCGAGTTTCATTTAGGTATTACCACACAATTTTCCAGTCCGAATCCTCGCGGATCACGCCAAAAGTCCGGCTGAGCAGCGTGCGTATGATAAGAATGCGCTTGACCGCCACGACCCTGCCCCGCTCGGTGTCGGTCCAATCTATGGTGTACCCGTCCCTGAGCGCGCTTCTGAAATCCTGCGACCTTCTCAATTCCGCTTCGAAAGTTCTCAGGGAAAACTGTTTCCGCGAGGAGTCCGACAGCATGGAGTACATCTCTTCCGGGTCGAATTTTATCCAAAGGGTCAGGAACGTCCTGAGTACCTGCTCACGGGAGCTGTATGCGACGTCCTCAGGTTCGCTCGCTGAAATCTCCGGCTCCTCCGGTTCTACCGATTCCTCCGCCGGTTCCGGAGTCCGTACAGGTTCGAGAGGAGGCGGCGGCGGGGGGGGAGGGGGAGGCGGTTGAGGCGCGCTCCGTGTCTGCGGCCTGGAGGCGGTTGTACTACTCCGCGCCGGCGCCGGAGGCAGCTCGACGACCACTATTTCGGCTTCTTCTTCCGGTTCCGGAACGAGCGCTTCTGAGCCGGAAAACGCGTCGCCGGCAAAAGAAAAGATCCGTTCGTCATATACGCCAAGCCCACGAATAGCGATGGCGAAATCCGCGTCGCTCTGTTTCGGGAAAAAAACCAACCCTTGAACGACTCCGCTCAAGGGTTGATCCAAGATTCTATCGTATCTTTCGGGTTTGACGCGCTCGCCGCTCCGCGTGACCAGCGATATTTTTTCGGAAAAGGGAGAAAAATCCAAGGGCCTGACCCCAAACGCGTGCACCGTCACGAGGACGGGCTCAGCCTGGCCTATGGAAAGGTCTGAAATGAAACTTTCCTTATAAGCGGCGCGTTCAGGAGCGGTCATGCCGACGCGCCCGGCTTCGGACTCCACCCACGGGTCAACAAGGTGTTCCGAGTAATGCACCACCCAGACGAAGCAATCGCGCCCCCAGTGGAACGCGGTTCGATCCTCAAGTATCCGGATAGTGTCCTCGAAGGAATTGGCGTATGCCACTCCGGAACACAACAAAAAAATTACGCATACAGCCGTCCATAAACGTGTTCTGTTCAGCGCGAAAACTCCTCAGTTAACTCTTTGTTCGGCCGGCAGTTCTATGATTTCCTTATCGCCGGTATTGGGCTGCGCGCTTATGGTTTCCCGCACCGTGGCGTTCGGATCTATGCGGAGGCTGTCCGGAACCGGATAACCGGAGACGCGCACGTCGCCGGAAGTCTCAAGAAACATAATGGTTCCTTGTGGTATTTTGACGGCGTTGCCTCGAACAAGCAGTCCGGCGGGCAGTCCAAGCGGACCCAGGAGCAGCGCTCCGCCCAGACTTGCCCCGGCGGCGCCTATAATTCCCCCCTCGCCTTTGTCCTTGCCTTTTTGGGCCTCGTCCGTCGCTTTTTTGGCCGCCGCTCCAAGGGCGACCCTGGGACGCTGCGGCCCGAGCGGTATCAGAGATCTGAAGTCGAAGCGTATTTCGCTGGGTATGCCAAAACTTCTGGGTTGCTTGACGTCGCTCACCACCGTGTCTATGAGGCTGCCTTTGGGCGCCACCAACACCTTGCCCACCAGCAGGTCGTTAGTCAAGGTAAGATTCACCAGATCTCCCTTCTTGGTTCTGGCCGGGCTGAGTTCTTCGAGAAACTGAAGCCTCAGCACCGTGGCGGTCGGGAGAACCACCTCCTGAAACGTGACAGGGTCGGCCACAAGAGAGGCCAGCAGACGCTCGACCCGCATGGCGAGGGGCCTGCCGTACTGCATTGTCCCGTCAAGTTCCGTTTCCAGATTCTCTACCCGCGTCAGCGCCCCTTTTCTCACCTGGGAGGTCTGTCCGACAAGCCATTCGGCTACTCCCAGCTTGAAAAGCATGGACGGCTGCTCAGGCGTGCCTATCTCCAGAAAGTTCAAGATAGCCGTGTGCCGCTCGGATATGCTTCCCGGCAGCTCCCTGCCGAACAATTCTTTCTCGATGGAGTTGAGGCGCTCTATCAGCCCTCCCTTGCCCGGCTCTCCGTAAACAATCATCTCCGCCCGCTCCATCATCTGCATGGAGGAGCTTTTTTCCTGATCCGCCGCCCACAAAGCGCACGGAAAAAAAACAAACGACGCCAAAAGCGCCACCCCAAAAAGGGCCGTCCTTATTTTCAAAATCAATACCTCCTGTATAAAGATACGCGTTTATTTTACCAGCTTTTGCCTTTCGCCGCGCCGACAAACGACACAAACAAAGGGTGAGGGCGGGTGGGGCGGGATTTCAGCTCTCCGTGGAACTGCCCGCCAAGAAACCAAGGGTGGCCGGGCAGCTCAATTATTTCAACAAGGTCGCTTCCGGCGCATGTTCCGGAGATTTTCAACCCCGCGTTTTCCAGCGTCCGCCGGTAATCGTTGTTGAACTCGCAGCGGTGGCGGTGCCGTTCGCTGACCTGTGCCGCTCCGTACGCGCCGGCGGCGATAGTGCCGGGAAGCAGGTCGCAGTCGTAAGCGCCAAGGCGCATCGTTCCGCCTATTTTGTCAATTCCGGCCTCTCCCTGCATCAGGCAAATGACGGGATGCTTCGTCTCCGGACAAATTTCCCGGCTGTGCGCTTCCTCCAGCCCGCAGACGTTTCTGGCGTATTCTATCACCATCATCTGCATTCCAACGCAGACGCCGAAAAGCGGTATGTTGTTTTCCCTGGCGTAACGGATTGCCGCGATCCAGCCCTCTATACCTCCGGACACGAAACCGCCCGGCATTAAGATTCCGGACGCTCCGCCGAGGGCGGCGTCAACACCTAGCGCCTCCACGTCCGCGGCCTCCACCAAACGCGTCCTGACCTTGACGTTGTGTGAAATTCCAGCGTGATGCAGGGCCTCCGTTACACTCAGGTAAGCGTCTTTGTGCCGGACGTAGTTGCCGACCAGCGCGATCTCAACGCTCCCGGGGGCGTTCATGAAACGATCCGCCACCATGCGCCAGTCGGAAAGGTCGGGTTCCTCGGCGCATGGAATGGAAAGATACTTCAGAATCAGGGCGTCCAGCTTTTGAGAATGAAGGCTTATTGGAACGTTGTAGATAGTCGGTTCATCGAGCACCTCGATGACGGCTTCCGGCGGAACCGTACAGAAAAGGGCGATCTTGCTCTTCATGCCCTCGTCCATCGGCCTGCTGGTCCTGCACACCAATATATTCGGCATAATTCCTATGCGGCGAAGTTCCTGAACGCTGTGCTGCGTCGGCTTCGTCTTGAGTTCACGCGCCGCCTCCAGCCAGGGAATCAGAGTAACGTGGCAGTACACGACGTTTTCCCTGCCCACGCGGTTTGACATCTGGCGGATGGCTTCGAGGAACGGAAGCCCTTCTATGTCGCCGACCGTGCCGCCTATTTCAACGATGACCACCTCCCGTTCCTCGCCGGCCCGGATCAGTCGCTCCTGAATGTCGTTCGTTATGTGCGGGATCACCTGAACCGTACCGCCCAGGTAGACGCCCTGACGTTCTTTTTCTATCACGCGCGCGTAAATTTTACCTGTTGTAATGCTGTTGTCGTAAGATAGCGGCTCATCGATAAAACGTTCGTAGTGTCCGAGGTCGAGGTCGGTTTCCGCGCCGTCGTCGGTAACGAACACCTCGCCGTGCTGGAAGGGGTCCATCATACCGGCGTCCACGTTCAAATAGGGGTCAACCTTGATGATGGAAACCCTGAACCCTCTTTTTTTAAGCAGAGTTCCTACGGAAGCGGCCGTTATACCCTTTCCCAGGGAAGAAACAACCCCACCGGTGATGAATACGTACTTAGCCATTATGCCTCCCCTTTCAGTAAAAAATTATTGGCGCACACAAAAACTGGACCAGAAAAACCCTCTGGTCCAGGGCGCGCTTCCTTTTGATTTTCCTCAAGCTACCTCATGTGCGGTAACGGGTTTACCGGGCTGTTGCCGTTACGCACCTCGAAGTGGAGGTGGGGTCCGGTTGTCCTGCCGGTCGAGCCTACGCGGGCGATATTCTGTCCGGACGAAACCCTGGCTCCCTGCGATACCAGAATCGAACTGCAATGCGCGTAAAGCGTAGACCTCCCGTTCGCGTGCTGCACCACCACAACCTTGCCGTATCCGCCCATCCAACCGGCGTAGGCCACCACGCCGTCGCCGGCGCTGCGTATGACAGTTCCCCTGGCGGCTTTGATGTCCAACCCGGTATGGAAGTCGTTGCGCCTTGTAATGGGATGACGACGCCACCCGTAAGGGCTGTTGATTCTGCCCATTACAGGCCACCTCAAACTGCGGGAGGAAGAGGAACTTCCCGATTTGTTAGCGCTTGTCGCGTTCCCCGTTTTCTTGGGCTGCGCTTCCGCCACGGCTTCGGGTCTGGCGCCGGGAAGGAATATCTCGTTCCCCGCTTTAAGCGAATATAAGTCGGTGGTGGGGTTCACCTTTTTTATTTTGTCGACGGAAACCCGATATCGCTTCGCCACGTTATCGATCTTGTCCCCGCTTTTGAAAGTGTAAAAAATGCCGTCCTGATTGGGTACTCTCAGCACCACTCCTGGCTGAAGCACCGACGTCTTGAATACGTTGCTTCCAACGAGCGTGTCCACTTCCAGATTCTGGGAGTTGGCGATTGACCAGAGGCTGTCTCCTGCCGCCACCACATAAGAAGAGATTTTTAGCGGCTCAACCTGTTCGCGCATGGCGACCACGCGGGATTTACGCGTCCTTACCTCTTCGAGGGTGTCCTCGATGCGCTCCGGCGAGTTTGGAATCAATAAAATCTGCTGCGCCGACAAACGATTGGCGTCCCTAAGCTCATTAGCGCGTAAAACATCCTGGGTGGTTATGCCGCCGTACATCAAGACGATATCCGACAGCGTCTCGCCGGACTTAACAACGTGCTCTTTCCAGTTCACGCTTACCTCGGCCAGAATTATGTCGTCATCGGGAAGCTCCATACCCGGCAGAGTATCCATCAGGAAATCGTCGGGGAGCTTCAACCCGTCGTCCGTGGTGTTGAGAACTATGGCTTCAAAATCCTCCAGGTCCTTCGGCAGCGGCCCGAAATCCCCAATCTCCTCGACCAGCATAGGAAGCTGCAGATGCGCGATTCTGACGGAAGGGGGAAGCTCAAGGCCTCCTAAATCCGTATTCTCTACCTTGGGCAACGCCGAGGACGCGTCCAACTCCCGCGGCAAAGGCAAAACGGGGAAAACATTTTCCGGGAACTGAGCAGCATACGCCGCCCCTTTCATAAACCCGGCGGCTAAGTCCGCGTCATCCATATCGCTGAGATCCACAACCATGAAACCGTCCAAAGAAACGCTTTCATCGTAGTCCCAATCCGCCAAACCGCCCCAAGCCACTCCTGAGAAACGGTTACCCGCGGACATCATCAATAAAACCGACACACTGAACATAAAAAAAATAACAAGGGTAAAATCCCATCTGATTTGCCTGGATGGAGAAATTTTCCTTCTCCTGGAAGTCTTCAATTACATCCCTCCCGCTCCTATGTCCGAGCTTGCGCACGTCAAACAGGGCTATTATATATACCGTAACGAAAAAGTCAAATCTTCTTTTTCAATTTGTAAACCATGGCCAGTATTTCCGCTACGCCGCGGTAGAGGTTTTCCGGCACTTCGTCGCCTATTTCGGCGGACTCGTATAGTGCCCAGGCTAGGGGCTTGTTCTCGACTATTGGAATTTTGTGTTCCTCCGCCAGCTCGCGAATTTTTCCGGCAATGAACCCTTTGCCTTTTGCCACGACCTGCGGAGCGGCCATGATTTCCCGGTCGTACATGAGGGCCACGGCCAAAGTCGTGGGGTTCGTGATGACCACGTCGGCCTTGGGAACCGACGACATCATTCTCTTTTTGGCAAGCTCCCGCTGTTTCTGGCGTATCTTGCTCTTGATCTGCGGGTCGCCCTCCATTTGCTTCATTTCTTCCTTGATTTCCTGCTTGCTCATTTTTATGGATTTTTCAAAGTCCCATTTCTGATACCAGTAGTCCGCGATGCCTATCAGCAGCAACATGACGGCCAGCCGCATGGCAAGCCCCCAGAGCAGATCCCACAGGCGCATCGCGCCCTCCCCCAGGGAGAGCTGCATCGCGCTTATAGCCACGGGGAGCTTGTCCCGAAGCGCGAGGTAAATCACCCATCCAAAGATAGCGGCCTTTACAATGCCCTTCAGCAGCTCGACCAGCGAGCGCAGGGATATTATTTTTTTCATCCCGGATATCGGGTTCATCCTGTCGAGCTTCGGCACAAACGGCTGGAAAGACACCTTCCATCCCACCATCCTGACAGTCACGCCCACGACCACCACAAGGATGGCAAGCCCCATGAACAGCCATGTCATGAAATACGTCCATACGGCCGAGTACTTCAGCCGGTAAAACCAGCCGTCGCGAAAAAGGGATTCCTCTCCTATAAAAGTTACCGTTTCGCGGATGTACTCGATGAGCCCCCCCGCCATGAAATACCCAAAAGCCCAAAGGCAGAGCAGCCCCGTCACTATCTCGATGGCCGCCATAAGGTCTTTGCTTTTGCAAACTTTTCCCTCGTCCCGGGTCTTTTGACGCTTTCTTGGGGTGGCGGGCTCCGTCCGCTCCTGAGCGAAAAACTGGAGGTCGAAAACAAAGCCGGTAAGCGGCCCCCCCGCCCCGTTCACCGCCATGCCGTCGCGCTCGCCAGGGCAAACTCTATCCAGGGCTCCACGTAGTTGAAGATTAATTCGATAGTCAAAGGCAACGCCAGCATAAGCACGAAGAACCCCAGCGCGACCTTCAGGGGCAGTCCGAGGACGAAAATGTTCATCTGGGGTACGGTGCGCGCCAGAAACCCCAGCCCGACGTCCGCCAGCAGGATGGCGCAGTAAAAAGGAAGAACCATCCGCATGGCCATGACCAAAAGAGCCGTAAACCACTCCCCTGTCCCCATGTCTCCCGCCGGCATGAGGGACATGGACGCGAGCGGGATAAAGCGCAGGCTTTCCACGACGGCCTGAACCATCAGCAGATGTCCGTTCCATCGGAAATAGAACCAAAGCCCCACCATAAACATCATTTGGGAAATCATGGACGTCTGCTGCTGCGTCATGGGATCCATAGTGCTTGCCATCGCAAAGCCCATTGACATGCCTATCTTTTCCCCGGCCACGTAAAGCGCCGAAAGAGGCAGAGCGGCCAGGAGGCCAAGCGCCGTGCCTATCAGAAACTCCCGCAGCACTATGACAAGAACGGATACCCAACTGTCGAAAAGAACCAGGGAGATGACGTACCCGGCCGCGGAGTCGTTCACGGCCGGGGCGGAGGCCACGGTCAAAATCACGGCGAAGATATACCGGGAGGGCATCGGCAGCACCGCCATCGAAAAAATCGGGGAGGCGAACACCAGCCCGATGAACCGGAAATGAATCAGAAAATACGCCATCAAAAACTGGGCGGGAAGCTCGAGACCTCTCATGTTACTGAATGAATCTTTCTAAATTTCCCAATACCTCGCGGGTCAGCTCCAGGACTTTTCCTCCCATCCACTGGCCCGCGAAAACTATGAACAGAAACACCGCCAATATTTTGGGCACGAAGATCAGGGTTTGCTCCTGAATGGACGTCGCCGTCTGGATAATGCCTATCAGAAGGCCGACGGCCATGGCCACCATGAGCACGGGAAGCGCGACGGCAAGCATAGTCCAAATAGCATTGCTCAAAAGGTCGAACATATTGATGGGGATTATGCCCATGCTTTTTTCCTCCCTTTATACGTTCACGAAACTTTTGAGAAGGCTCATGACGACGAGGTTCCAGCCGTCGGCCATGACGAAAAGCAATATTTTAAACGGCAGGGAAATCATCATGGGCGGCAGCATCATCATACCCATGGCCAGCAGCACGCTGGACACGACCATGTCCACGACTATGAACGGAATGTATATGACGACACCCATCTGAAACGCCGTTTTCAGCTCGCTCAGCATGAAGGCGGGAATCAGCACGCGGGTCGGCACGGAGTCGCTGCCCTCCGGCTCTTCCAGGTTTGCCATCGTTATCATGAGCGACAGCTCGTGCTGGCGGGTGTACCGTAACATGAAATCGCGCACGGGCGTGATCGTCTCCGTCCACGCCTCCTCGGCATTGACGCTTCCGGCCATGTAGGGGGCCAGTCCGCGCTCGTATATCTGGTTCCAGGTAGGGTACATCGTGAAAAGCGTGAGGAAAAGAGCGAGCCCCACCACTACCTGCTGGGGCGGCGTCTGTTGCAGCCCTATGGCACGCTGGACAAATCCCACCACTATTAGAATACGCGTGAAACTGGTCATCATAAGCAAAATAGCCGGCGCCAGGCTCAACACCGTCATAAGCGCTATGATCTGCAGCCCCAGTGCGACGTCCTGCGGGCTGTCCGCCGGGGTGAGGCTCAACTGCAGGATGGGTATGGGGATCATCGGGGCTTCGTCGGCAAGCGCGGCCAACGCCGGGGAGGAACACAATAAAAGCGCCCCTGACAATAAAAAGGGCGCGAAAAACCAAAAGAAGCGCCTACCTATTAACGGCGCCGGATTCTTTCCTTTCCCGTTCTTTTTCTTCCCATTCAAGCCATTCTTCATGTCTCCACCTGCCAATCAGACGGGTTCCGGAGTGCCCCGATGTCAACGCGAATACGTCGGGACCGCATCGCAGGACGAAAAAAACATCCTTACCTATAGGCAAGGATGCGATAACTTCCACATGCGCGTTTTGTTTCACCCAGCCCTTGTTTCTGGCATGACGTACGAAAAAAAACGCTCCCGCTGCCATAACGGCGAGAGTGGCAACCACACGCAGCAAATAGAACAGAAAACTTAACTCTCCCGTAGCCGGCAACTCCCCATAATAAACTAGCCGTCTTTCGGCCCCGCGTCAGCCCAGAACCTTTGAAATGGCCTCGACCACGCGCTCCGGCTGGAAGGGTTTGACTATGAAGTCATTGGCTCCCGCCTGAATAGCCTCTATCACCATAGGCTGCTGCCCCATAGCTGAAACCATCACAATCTTGGCGCCGGGATCCAGTGTCTTGATGGCCTTTACCGCGTCAATGCCGTTCATTTCGGGCATTGTGATGTCCATTGTGACAATATCGGGCTGGTATTTCTGGTAAGCGGCAACCGCAAGTTTCCCATTTTCCGCTTCCCCAACGATTTCATAATCGTTTTTCTGTAGAATGTCTTTCAACATCATACGCATAAAGGCGGCGTCATCCACTATAAGAACCTTTTTGCCCATGCTGCACCCCTCATTTTACTTAAGATTCCCCCGTTGGGAAGGTGATGCTTCGAATCACACTCCGACAATTATATCACGAACTTTTGCCGGATGAAACACTACATACTTACATACTTATCGGGCATCAGGCGGAATGTACCTTGGGAGTATTCATTACCTCGGTGATTCTCACGCCGAAGTTTTCGTCTATGACGACCACTTCGCCCTTGGCTATGAGCTTTCCGTTGACCAGGATGTCCACGGGTTCCCCGGCCATCTTGTCCAGCTCGATAACAGAACCCGTCGTCATAGCCAGAACCTCGGATATGTTCTTTCTCGTCTTTCCAAGCTCCACAGTCACCCGAACCGGTATGTCGGCTATAAGGTCGATTCTGCTGCCGTGGCCGGAGGCTCCCCCGGGCATAAGAGGCGTAAATTCGGCCGGGTGCACGTCCACCATCTGAGCCGGGTGCTGGCCCCCGAATAGAGAGGGCTGCGCGAAAGAAGGCTGCGGGGCCGAAGGGGCCGGGGCACGGGAGGGCTGGGGCGCGAATGCCGCTGCGGGAGGCTGCTGCGGGCTTGGCTTCGGGGCCTTTTCGTTCATGACGCTGTGAATGGCGTCCGCTAAGGACTTCGCCGAGTCCATGGGCATAACCACCCTCATCGAAAAAGGATCCAGCCCCTCTATGCTGATATCCATATCGTTGGCCCATACCATGCCCTCATCGTCAAGGTCGGCGAAAGGTTTCCAGCCGTTCTCAGCCAATGCGGAGGCAGTGTTCTCCGGCATCAGACGGCGTCCTCCCAGAAGGCCGCTCAAGCTGGTGAAAGCCGACCCCACCACCTGGCTCAACCCCTCCTGAGCCGCGTTCAGATACAGTTCGCTGGGCTCTTCCGGGAGTTCCTTGCCCTCCCCGCCCATCATCAGGTCGGCCAGGGTCAGCGCGCCGCGGCAGTCCAGCACGAAGGCCAAAGGTATGTCGTCGAAACCGCCGAACGTTGTGCTGAAAATAAAGGGGTTTTCATCCAATTTATCCCTGAACTCCGCCTGAGTGCAGGTAACGGCCTCTTTGGGCCGTACTCCCACGTCTTTTCCAGCCAACATTCCAAAAACGCTGCTTTCGGCGTTTGAAAAAATCGTCGCGACTTCGTCCAACACATGCGCGTCTTCCATAGAAAAGTCCGGCGAGGCTGAGATATCCTCCCCGCTGAGTAGCGCGTTTATTTCATCCTGGCTCAGCAGCTCATCCATCAGTTTTCTCCTCCTTCGGATTCATCCGACGCTTCCACATGGATGACCTCCATAACTTCGCCCGCCATACGGCCTTCCACCGTGCCGGGCCTTACTTTGAACCTGATGTGGTTGCCCACCCTGAGTCCTATATTGCTTTCGACCTTTTCGTCAAGTTTTATGACGTCCCCCGCCTCAAGTCCGTACACATCGGCCAGGCTCAGTATCGTATGGCCCAGTTCCATAGCCATCGGAACCCTGACGCGGTCAAGGGTTTTTTCGATACGATCCCTCACTCCCTCGTCATCCTTATGGCTGCTGGACACAAACCACTGCTGCGAAGAAAGTTTGCCTATAATCGGCTCCATGAGGAAATAGGGTATGCAAAGGCTTATCATACCCTCCACGTCCCCCACGTTCAACTTCATTATTACAAGGAGAACCATGTCCCTGGGAGGGCAAATCTGCACAAAGAACGGGTTGCTCTCCATGCCTTCAAGCCGGAAACGGACGTCCACCACCGTGCCCCAGCTCTCTTCGAGCAGCTCCAGCATACGCATAATAACCCGCTCGGTGACGGTTTTCTCAATGTCCGTCAGCTCCCTGGGCTTGCCCGTGAACTCCCCTTTTCCGCCGAGAAGCCTGTCGATTATGGCGAAAACAAGGTTGGGGTTTATCTCTATCAAGGCGTTTCCATTGAAAGGATACATCTCCAGCAAGCCGATAACCGTCGGCTGAACAAGGGAGTTGACGAATTCCTCGTACGCGAGCTGGTCAACGGAGGCCACCTCCGCTGAAACCATCGAGCGTATGAGGGTTGACATGACCGTGGTCAACTGCCGCGCGAAAGCCTCGTGTATCATCTGGATTGCCCTGAGCTGGTCTTTGCTGAACTTATCCGGGCGCTTAAAGTCGTAAACCTTTATTTTATATTCGCCGGAATCCCGAGTCATAGAATCGAGATCCATTGAACCGCTGGTTAACGCGCTTAATAAAGAGTCAATTTCGCTTTGGGACAGAACGTCGGGAGTCATAAACTCTTCACCTGCCTATTGCACAACAAAGGAATCGAACAGCACCCGAACTACCGGCACTTCCCCTCTCACCGAGGGAAGCTGGGAGTTCAGAGACCTTCTTATTTCTTCCGCGAGCTGGAGTGCGCCTTCGGCGCTGGTCAAATCCTCGAATTTCTTGTCCTTCACCACCAGCAATATCTCGTTCCTTATCCTCACATGCCACCCGGGCGAGGAGACAACCTCGGCGGCCCTTATATTGACGGCCTCCAGGGAGACGCTGAAGCTGATGACGTGCCTGCCGGAACCGGCCAGATTGCTGGTGAACTCACCCACCGGTACTATAGGCCCCGGATCCGGCACCCTGCCGTTTTCACCCGCCGGGGAGTCGCCCCCCGCCATCGCCCGCCCGAACATCAGCCCGCCTCCGAAGCCGATTCCGAACATTATCAACCCCACCAATATGAAAACAAAAATCCTTTTCATGTTCCCCGGTCAATCCCTTCTCATTTGGGGTATTCCGACAAAAAAACAATATCCACCCGCCGGTTCAAAGCCCGGTGCGCGGGCGTGTCGTTGGGCACCACAGGCCGCGACGGCCCGTATCCCACAGCCTGGAGCAACCTGGACTCCACTCCGCCGTCTTCCTGCATAAAGGACGCTACCCTGGCCGCCCTCATGGCGGACAAACCCCAGTTATCCCTGTACATTCCGCCGCGCAGAGGCACAGAATCCGTGTGCCCCTCGACGGCAATGGCCGGAACCACGTCCCTGACCAGCGTGGCTATTTTATAAATCACCCTCTGCCCGTCGGGCTTTAACATGGCGCTTCCCGAGTCGAAAAGAAACTGGTCCGATATGGACACCTGAACGCCGCGCTGGTTCACCGTCACCTGAACCGCCTTGTCCAGCCCCTCCGTCCGCAGGTAGCTGTTGATGGTGTGCGCCACGTGCTGCGTATCCAGCATCCGTATCTCCACGGAAGGCCCCGCCGTCCTTCCCTCGCTGGCTTCGGGGGTAGGGTTCGGCTCGATATCCCTAACCAAAGTTCTGCCGCCCTTCATCACCCCCAGCGAATTTCTGAGGGAAATAACGGCCTGCTGAGCCTTCTGCGAATCTATCGTCGACATGGCGAAAAGCAAAACGAAAAAGCACAGGAGGAGCGTGACCATATCCCCGTACGTCGCCATGAAGAGAGGCGCTCCGGCGGCGGCTGGGGGAGCCTTTTTCTTGCGCGCCATTATTCCTCTCCTTTTTTGTTCAAACGCGATCTAAGCGCCGGAGGCAGGAAGACCTTCAATTTCTCTTCCACTATGCGCGGGTTTTCTCCGGCCTGTATGGCCAAGATACCCTCCACCATCAGCTCCATCGACACGATTTCCTTGGAGGAGCGCGTCGCCAGCTTTTTCGATATGGGAATGGCGATCATGTTGGCAATCATGGAACCGTACATCGTCGTAATGAGCGCCACCGCCATTCCGGGTCCCAGCTTGCTGACGTCCTCTAGGTCTCCCAGCATGGCGATCAGCCCGATAAGCGTTCCGATCATTCCATAAGCCGGAGCCAGTTCCGCCGTTGTGTCGAAAATGGCCTTGTTCGCGGAATGGCGATCCTCGAGGATGCCGATTTCCGTGTCCAGAATGGCCTTGACCAGCTCCGGGTCCGTGCCGTCCACCACCAACTGAATGGATTTCTTCAAAAACTCGTCACTCAGCTCGGCCACGTCGGCTTCCAACGCCAGCAGCCCCTCGCGCCTTGCTTTTTCCGCGAAGCTGACTATCGTCTGCACCATCGCCAGAAGGTCCGGCTCATTCGCTATGAATGCGCTCTTGACCGTACCGACGACCGATCTGAGGATATTGATCGGATATGCCATGATAACCGCGCCGATCGTTCCCCCTCCCGTTATCAGAACTGACGGAAAGTCCAAATACGCGCCCAGGTTTCCACCCGCGGCCATTCCTCCGATAACGAGAATCCAGGCCATAAGAAGCCCGATAATAGTGGTTAAATCCAAACCCCGCTCACCCCTGGTTGCAGAAATTCCGAAATTAAGCCTCTTCGGAGTTCAGCGGGATGCCGAATGGCACGCACGAATACCCCGCTTGCCGGCGAAACTCAACGATGGCCTTTCTTATATCGTCAGACTTCTCCCTTATTATATAACGGTGTCCGTTGACAAGACGCACAACCGTATCGGGAGTTATATCTATGGTCTCAATCATATCAGAGTTTAGCAAAAAAAGCTCACCGTTCAGCCGATGCACTTCTATCATCATACACCCACCGTCCTTCTCATTCTGGTTTCAACTGAGAACGAGTATGTCCTTCATAATTTACACCTATATACTTCTCGGATAAATAGAGGGCGGACTGTAGCCGGTATATATCCGCGCGTCCTCTATCATCTCGAACTTGAGACCGTGGTCGCACATGGATTTCTCCCGGCAAAACGAGGCGTGTGGTATATAATCAGAATCAGTGGGCTGCAAAGCCCATTAGGAAGAGTGACCCGATGCTTTTGCAGGAGGCGTCACAGGGGAAAGTTACCTGCGGAAATCTGGTGATGTATAGATGCGTAAGCTGAAACGTTACTGGAAAAGCCGCAGAGGCAACAAGTACCCGACCAAGGTTATTCTTGTTGCCTCTGCCGTTTGTTAAATAGTAGCGCTACTATTTTGGCTCTACTTCTAACCGGTAACGG
>WRKN01000001.1 GCA_009778055.1 Synergistaceae bacterium | reverse complement strand
AAGCTTCAATAGGTTATACTAAATTCTGAATTAACTACAAATAGTATACTACATTTTTGCAGCTTTGGATATACAGCTTTATATTCCTTGTTTTTCCATTACCCAGGCATTGCTATGGCCAGCCGAAGCCGTGAGTTCTGAGCGACGCGACTCACCTCATTTGCGTCAAAACGGCTTTTTTAAAAGCCTCCGCGGCGAAAGACAGCGAAAGGTTCGTCATTTGCGCCATGCCGAGATCCCGTATAGGCAGCGCCTCCAAAAAACTCAACTCAAAAAGCTCCCCGCTATCCAGCATTTTTTGCACATCTTCTTTTATCGTTACCGCTATGCCAAGGCCCATTTTCGCGAATTCGGAAAGCAACGCGAGGCTCTCCAATTCTATTGCGGGGTTTATTTCCAGATCGCGGTTTTGAAATAAGATATCTATTTGTTTTCTGGAATTACTGCTTTTGTCCAACATGAGCAAAGGATATTTTTGCAGATCGCTGAGGCTGATCGGAGAATCCGCGAGATGCGCGTATTTGGCCCCGGCGACGAAGCAGTCATGAAACCGCATAACAGGCGTAATGTCAAAAGCGTCGTCCTCATCAAGAGGCAGGGTTATAAAAGACAGATCAACCGTCCCGTTTTTCAAAAGATTAATCAGCTCGCGGCTTGTGCGGTTTATGACAGAAATATGGATATCGGGGTTTTCCATATTGAATTTATTTAAAAAAGGCAACAAAAAAAGGCTGCACGCCGTGTCTGATGCGCCAATCTTTATTTCGCCGTCGCGCAGGCTTTTCATCCTTGATATTTTTTCCTGCGCGTTTTCAATTAATGAAACCGCATTGCTCACATAAGAAAAAAGTACCTCTCCTTCGGATGTTAGTTGAACGCCGCGTTTGTTGCGGTTAAAAAGCTTGCACCCGAGCTTGTCCTCAAGCTGCATGATCGACTGCGAAACGGCGGACTGCGAGACATAAAGCCTTTCTGCGGCCTTCGTTACATTGCCGGTTTTAGCCGTTTCACAAAAAAATCTATACAATTCCAAGTTAATATACGTTGACATCATCACACCTTATTGTTATGATAAGTATCATTAATTTTACTTATCGCGCCAACCTTATTATACTGTGAATATAAAAAAAGTCAAGCAATGAAATTTTTCGCCATACGGTGGTTACAATTCACATCGTGTAAATTGCAACCACGGTTTATGTGAACTGTAACGTTTGAAGAAAGGAATGAAATTATGTGCGGCATTATTGGCTATATAGGCAGCGAAAATGCTGTCCCCATCATTGTTGACGGCCTGAAAAAACTGGAATACAGAGGCTATGACTCTGCGGGGCTTGCCGTCTATTCGGGCGGCGGCTTTGAAGTGGTAAAAAGAAAAGGCAGATTGCAGGCGCTGGAAAGTGAAATAGAGCAAAACCCCATAAAAGGCTTTGCAGGCATCGGGCATACAAGATGGGCCACCCACGGGGAACCGTCAAACGAAAATTCACATCCCCACCTGGGCCATCAAAACAAGATAGCGGTCGTCCATAACGGGATCATTGAAAATTATAAGCAACTGCGCGAAAAACTGGAGGCCGGGGGGATCAAATTCACATCGGAAACAGACAGCGAGGTCATAGCCCAGCTTACGGAATACTACTACAAAGGGGACATCATGGAGACAGTTATAAAGGTAGTAAACAGGCTGGAAGGCTCGTATGCCCTCGGAATCATGTGCATTGACGAACCGGACGCCCTTATCGCGATCAAAAAAGACAACCCCTTGATTATCGGCGTGTCCGATCACGGGCAGTTCATAGCATCCGACGTCCCGGCCGTGCTGAAGCACACGAACCAGGTCCATTATCCGAACGACAAGGAAATCGCCGTGCTGCGGAAAGGGTCCGTGCAGTTTTTCAACCTTGACAACGAGCCGATTCAAAAAACGCCGGAGACGATCACATGGAGTTTTGACAGCGCGGAAAAAGGCGGTTACCCGCATTTCATGCTGAAGGAAATCATGGAACAGCCCAAAGTCCTGCAGGACACGTTCCAGTCCGCGGCAAATACCGGAGACAATAAACCCATTATCGACAGCCTTGATTTCACAAGGTTCAACAAATTGGTAATCACCGCCTGCGGTTCCGCGTACAACGCCGGAGTCGTCGCGAAAAACGTCTTTGAAAGGTTATGCGGGATTACGGTTGAGGTGGAGCTTGCCAGTGAGTTCCGGTACAAAGACGCCGTCGTAGACGATAAAACGCTGGTCATTCTGGTCAGCCAGAGCGGCGAAACGGCGGACACCATCGCCGCCATGCGGGAAGCAAAATCCAAAGGGGCGGCCACCCTGTCCGTAGTAAACGTGATAGGCAGCACTATCGCGAAGGAATCGGATTTCTGCGTATATACAGCCGCCGGACCCGAGATAGCCGTCGCCACGACAAAGGCGTTTTCCGCGCAGCTTGTGTTGCTGTATATCCTGGCCATACGCTTTGCCGTTCAACTAAAAAAACTATCGCCGGAAGCGGAGCGCGAACTGCTGGCGCAAATCAAGGCTCTGCCCGAAAAGGCAAACGATATACTGAAACAGGTTGACCTCATTCAGCAATACGCGTCCACGTGCGTCGGCTGTAAAAGTATCTTTTTCATCGGCAGGAACATTGATTACGCCATCGCGCTCGAGGGTTCCCTGAAGCTCAAAGAGATATCCTACATCCACTCCGAGGCATACGCGGGCGGCGAGCTGAAGCACGGAACAATCTCCCTTATCGAAGAGAATACGCTGGTCGTGGCAATTTCCAACTGCAAGCGCTTATACGACAAGATAATGAGCAACGTGGAGCAGGTCATAAGCCGCGGCGCGAAGGTGCTTCTGATAGGAAACTGCCCGGCCGCCGGGGCGAATGAAACTGACAAAAAGCTTTCGGTTATAGAACTGCCGGAAACAAACGAGCTGTTTTCGCCTTCGCTGTCGGTTGTCGCGCTGCAGCTATTCGCGTATTTCGTGGCCGCCAATAAAGGATTGGATATCGACAAACCCCGCAACCTGGCAAAGAGCGTCACGGTGGAGTAGCCGGGCTCGCGGCCCCGTCAAATTTATTTACCGAAACGCGCATACGTGGAATAAGACGTATCGCCGGCATACCGATGTATAAAATCTTTTTGCTGATCTGTAATATTTTTACCGTTTTCCCAGTTTCCCAACATTTCCCGAAGCAGTTTGTCAAAATGTTCTCTGGACCCACTTGCTTTGAAAAGAAGATCATATTGGTTTTTTGAAATAGGCATACCGTACCGGTCATAACAAAATCCCTGAAAATCTTCAAACGAAATATCTCCAAGGCTTTAGCCGGTGGTAGTTGAGTTATTGGTAACGCGATAAAATTTTCTCGGCGGCTTTTTTAATGTCTTCCGCAATGTCCTGCGGCTCCAGCACCTTAACTTTGCCGCCGAAACCAAGCAGCCAATTTATCAAATAATCGCGATTGGTAAACCCGATTTCCAGACAAAGCCCGTCGTCTGTTTCGGTATAACAATCAAGTCCATATGTTTCAATAAGCTGATATTTTACAGATGGGTCAAATAACGCCGTCAGCTTTATATCGCCGGTGAAACACGCGTTAAAATCCCGCTTGTCCGGCGGGATTTCGCGAGGTATATAACACTCGTCACATGAGCGCAAATTCCACAGGCGCGTCAGTTTGAACATTCTCCAATCCTGCCGCTCCAAGCAAAACCCGAACACATACCACGCCGCCCATTGGAAAATAACGAAATACGGTTCAACGCGGCGGCGGGACTGACCTTTTTCGTAGAAATAATCAAATTCAATAAGCCGTCCTTCGAGAACGGCGCGCTTTATCTGTTCTATTTTTTCGGTAAGCTGTCCTTTGTAATGCGAAGCAAGGTCGATAATAACAGGCTCGCGCATGGAAATAACCGCGTCGGATTTGGCGTGAAGTTTGTCCAAGGTGCGCTCGACATTCGACTGCTCCGACACGCTGCCGATTCCTTTCAACGCGGCGATAATGCCGGCCAGCTCATCTGTAGTCAGAACGCTTTTATCCAACTTGAAACCCTCGGCAATCGAAATACCGCCGCCGCTTCCCTGATGGGTTACAACGGGGATTCCAGCCATACAAAGCGCGTCGATGTCGCGCCCGATTGTGCGGCGGCTGACCTCGAATTTTTCAGCTAATTCGGGAGCGGTAACGCGGTCTTTTTGAATTAGGAGGGTAAGGATGCCGAGCAATCGGTCAAGTTTCATTTTTTAGTACCAATATTATGATAGTAAACATCATGCACACCATAGATACCCAGAGTAACATTGTCAAGGGGGTAAATCATCGGGCAGGATTTGGTATACTGGTCATGCGCTACGTATCCGTATCGCCGTTTGTTGCGTTTACAACGCGTATCAGGTGTTTCAAACTTGTTCACCCTGAAAATCGTGATAAGCCGGAAGAAACTGATGATAAGTGTACGATTAGCTCACACAGAGGACATCGAGAAAATAAGCTATGTATTGGCCGCAAGTTGGAAAACGGCGTATCGAGGAATTGTCGATGACGATTACCTTGATTCGCTCAGTAATGACCACTGGGTTGATTTTTTAGCTACGGCGTTAAACGGTGACTCTGTTTTCGCTATGGTGTTACAAGAAAAACAAGAAATAGTCGGAGCATCTATTTTAGGCAAATCAGAACAAGAAAACGAAACCCATATGATTTCTCTTTATCTATTGCCGGAAAAAATCGGTAAAGGATTAGGACACATCTTTTACAGTGAGATTGAGAAGGAAATTCAGAATAAAGGGTTCACTAAATGTACAATTGATGTTTTGAAAGATAACGAAAGAGCAATAAAGTTTTATAAAATGCACGGTTTTGTAGATATGTTCGTTGAAGCAAAAACCACTCTGGGAAGCCAAGATTATCCCTACATGGTATTTGAAAAGGTATTGTAGATTCCTTTTCTGCGTCAGCCGCGTTATTTGCGGTTGAACAGGTGAATATGAAGTAACGCAAGAGTATAGAGGGGTTCAGAGGGTGTCAGCAGGTGCTCCCGGAAAGCAAAAATCCCGCTGTAGAGCGGGTTTTTGGTGTTAGGAGGTGAGAGGGAGTTTTAAAGTTTGGCGAGCTTGGGCGGACTCGAACCGCCGACCTACGGCTTAGGAGGCCGTCGCTCTATCCGCTGAGCTACAAGCCCTTAATATACCATTAATCTTTCAAGAGAATACCATAAAAAAAAGCTATGTCAAACTGACTCCGCCGATGTCCTTCCAAAGAAAATCGTTTTCAAGAACCGGCCTGTGTGGTATGTTATATTGAAGAAAAGAGGGGGAGATACATACAATGAATGAAAATCCAAGTACGGCGCCCGACACAGACACCTCGGCAGCACAGAACAAAGGCATTGATTTTGACGGGCTGATGCGGAAGTATGACTCCGAGGCCCGCTTCCGAACGCCGCCGGGATGGCAGTTAACCTTGATCACGGTTTTGTGCGTGGCGCTTTCGTGTTTCCACTTCTACACTGCCGGGATGGGGCTTTTACCCGCGCAGAAACAGGGAGCGGTTCACCTGGGGCTTGTCCTGGTTATCGTTTTTCTGCTGTATCCAATAAAGCCCGGAATGCCCAAAAAAGCAAAAATCCCGGTTTACGACTTCATTTTAGCGGTAATCGCAGCCGTTCCGCTGCTGTATTTGTATCTGGAACTGGACACCATCGCCATGACGCGTTCCGGACTGCCGACAAGGGTGGATATCGTCATGGGCTTTATACTCATAGCCGCTCTGCTGGAGGCGACGAGGCGGGTATCGAATCCCATCCTGCCATGTCTCGCCGTGATAGCGCTGCTCTATTGCTACTTCGGCAGGCTCATGCCCGCCGCGCTAATTCACAGGGGTTTCAGCGTCCCTCGCATCGTAAACCACATGTACCTCGGAACAGAGGGCATTTTCGGCACTCCGCTCGAGGTCTCCTCGACGTTTGTCTTTATGTTCATCCTGTTCGGCAGCGTGCTCGAAAAAACCGGTATGGGACGCTTTGTCATAGACCTTTCGATGGCTCTGGCGGGCTGGTCCACGGGCGGCCCGGCAAAGGTCGCGGTGATCTCCAGCGGCCTGATGGGAACAGTATCCGGTTCGTCCGTCGCCAATGTCTGCACAACGGGAATGTTCACGATTCCTCTCATGAAGAGTGTCGGTTATAAACCTCATTTTGCCGCGGCCGTCGAAGCGGTGGCCTCGACCGGAGGGCAAATCATGCCGCCGGTGATGGGGGCGGGGGCGTTCATCATGGCGCAGTTTCTTGGAGTGCCTTATATCGAAGTGGCTATAGCCGCCATCATCCCGGCGCTTTTGTACTACTTTGCCGTTATGGTTCAGGTTCATTTCGAGGCAAACCGCCTCTCGCTCAAAGGACTGCCGCGTGAACAGCTTCCGAAAATCTGGCCGCTTCTCAAACAAAAAGGCTTCCTTCTGATTCCCCTGGCGGCCATCATCTATCTGCTGCTTGCCGGTTACACGCCCCTTATGGCGGCATTCGCCGGCATATGGACGAGCATCATCCTGTCGTGGTTTAACAAAGAAACCGCCCTGACGCCCAAACGCCTGACAGAGGCCTTCGAGTCCGGCGCGCGGGGGGCTCTCGCGGTGGCCTGCGCCTGCGCCTGCGTTGGCATGGTCGTAGGGACGGGAACCCTCACAGGTCTGGCGCTGCGCATCGCCGGCGCTATCGTCGATCTCGCGGGGGGCAGCCTTCTGCTTACGCTCTTTTTCACCATGTGCGCCAGTATCCTTCTGGGAACCGGTTTGCCCACGACGGCCAACTTCATTGTCACCAGCACCATGGCCGCCCCGGCCATCATGCGAATTGAAGGCCCCGCGCAAGTTCCCGCTATCGCGGCCTACATGTTCGTCTTTTACTTCGGCATCTCGGCGGACTTGACTCCACCCGTCGCGCTGGCGGCGTACGCGGGAGCGGGAATCGCCGGCTCGGATCCTATGAAGTCGGGAGTCGTCGCGTTTAAGCTGGCCCTGGCGGGTTTTCTGGTTCCATACATTTATGTATATGACCCCATCCTTCTCTTTGTCGACGCTGAGCCTTTACACATGATACAAGCCGTAATATCGGCGCTGCTCGGAGTTTACTTGCTCGCTATGTGTACGATAGGCTACTATAAAGCGAATATCAACTGGTTTTTTCGTATACTGGCGCTCGTCGGCGCGCTGGGACTCCTCATTCCGGGAACAATGTCGGATATTGCCGGGCTGACCCTGCTTGCGGTCATCTATATGTATCAGACGGCCAAAGCTAAAAAAGGCAACATTGCGGACGCTTAACGCGCGTCCGTCGGGTAAAATTTTTTGTGAAATTTATTTTTTAAGGAGGAACATATTAATGAAGGTAATGAAGATGCGGTTTCTTTCAATTTGTGTTATTGCGGCAGTAATGGTTTCCCTGACAGCGGCAGCGCCGGCGTTTGCGGCGCGGGCGTTTGTGTCGATAGCCACAGGCGGCACGGCGGGAACCTATTATCCCATCGGCGGAGCCATAGCCCAGGCCGTCAGCAAGCATCCCGCCATTCAGGCCACGGCCGAAACGGGGAACGCGTCGGTAGCCAACGCGAACCTCATCGGCACGAAAGAAATTGAGATCGCTTTTGTGCAAAACGACATCGCTTACTGGGCCTACTCAGGAGAGCACATGTTCAGCTCCCCTCTGACCAACCTTCGCGCCATAGTAGCGCTTTATCCTGAGCACCTTCAGCTCATCACCGCGAAAGACTCCGGAATACAGACGATTAGCGACCTCAAGAACAAGAGGGTAGGAGTGGGGGCCCCAGGTTCGGGCGTTCTGGCTGACGTGACGGCGATTTTCGAGGTGGCCGGCATCAAGCTCGACGACATGAGAGCCGATTACCTCGACTTTGGAGCCACGGCGAACCGTTTCAAGGATAACCAGATTGACGCGGGCTTTGTCGTCTCCGGGTATCCTACCGCGGCCGTCATGGATCTTGCGACCACCAGGGATATCTCCCTTATGGACTTCTCCGCCGAATTTATGGCTGAACTCGGCAAGACTCATCCTTATTTCGTCCCCAGCGTCATTCCGGCGGGGACGTACCGCGGAATTGACACGGATACCGCCACCCCGGCGGTAATGGCCATTCTCGTCACCCACAGTGATATCTCCGAAGAACTCATTTACAATTTCCTGAAGACCATGTTCGACAACATTGCGGACATTCACGCCTCTCACGCCAAGGGCAGGGAAATCAACCTCGAAACAGCGCTTGAAGGTCTGACCATACCTCTGCACCCAGGGGCGGCGAAGTTCTATCAGGAAAATGGCATGGCGGTCAACTAGCGGTCATCCCGGCCTCGGCTTTGTCAGTTTTCTTTTACCGACGCGGCGCAGGGGCGGCAGAATGTCGCCCCTGCCTGTAGTTATGCTGCTTAAATTAGCGCTCGGGGCATTTTGCTGTGCTGTCCTGCTCTACAACATGCCGGTCAACTGCCTCATGGTGTCCGCACAGGGCGGCGCGCTGCTTTTTTCTTCGCCTCTGCCGCACGGAGCAGCCTTCGTCACAACCTATATCCACTCCGTCCAGTTAACGCCGGTTGTCAACGAGTACCGAATCCTTCAGGGCGGAATATGGGGATGGGAGGAACGGGTGCGGTCACAGGGCGCGGGTCTCCCGTTCAGCGCGCCGGAGCACGGAAAGTTCGTCATGAGCCCTCCGTGGATGGTCGTACAGGGAGGAAGAAGAATGGAAAAGAGGATAGCATACAGAATCGGCGACGACGCGTTTGGACGAAACACATGGCAGCTTCCGCCGCTCAACCCTGTGGAAATCTATAAACATTTCCCCTCGAAAAGAGTTTTCATCGAGGCGTCAATCAAAAAGTTCAAAGACGTTCCCGTAAAAGGATTTTATTAGATTGATGTTCGACATCTTTTTGTGCGCTGTTTACGTCACGCTTGTCGCGCTGGTGACGCCGCCGAAGAAAAACGGGAAGGAAAATCAGAAGGCGGGTTTCAATCTTTTCTTTCCTTTTTTATCCACCTTATTTCTGCCTTGGAGCGGCGCGTCGTTTCTCTCCTTTGCCGGACTCGGTTCGCGATGGTGGTTTGCGGCGATAAGCGCCGCTTTCATTTTCTCGGGTCCAAGCGCCGGCAAAGCCGCCCTGCTCAAAGGTATATGTCTGGCGTTTACATTCACAACGGCATGGGCCTTAAACCAATTTGCGCTCACAGCCGGTGTTCCCGGGGTGTTATACGACCTCGAAAGCCTCTCTATGGTTCTGCGCCTCGCAAGCCTTGCAGACAGCAAGCTACTCATAACAGCGGCCCTTTTTTTTACCGGACTTGTCCTTTCTTTCGCCGCCGCCTGGAGGTCGACCGGCTCTCGCGGCTCCCGTTTTTCGTCGGTGACGGCGTTTTCGTTTTCCGCCTATCTCGTTATCGTTTTCGTCCCATTTGACGCGGCCGCGCTTTGGGGAGCCGAACCACGGGTCGCGGCTCTGATAAACCCCGTCGTTCTCTTTCTCTTTGCCGTCCTGCTGAGCCGCTTTCTTCTAGGAAAATTTTTGCCAAAAAAGAGTCGCTGATTATTGACTATCAATGACCTTTAAGCGTAAAAAAATTCTACTCCGTGATTTTCCCGTCATTTACGCGCCATACCGTACTATTGACCGTATCAAATGGATTTTCCGCCCCAGCGGCAAAAACCTGCCAGCCGGTTTCCACGAGGGCCTGCCCCATGAGCGACCTGCCGTCCGCGTCCAGCTCGGCCGCGACATCGTCAAGGATCAGTATGGGTTTTACGCGCAGTTTCACCTCAATAAGGCGTCCCGCCGCCAGAATAGCCGCCATCACGACGCGCTTCTTTTGTCCGCGCGAAAGGACAAGCGCGGCGGGACGCCCCAGGCACGAGAACACAAGGTCGTCCCGATGAGGCCCGGCCAGCACTAAACCGGCATGGCGCTCACGCTCCATACCTGCGTCAAGAGCGGATCTCAGATCCTCGATATAGTCCTCAAGTCCAAAACCGGTCTTTTCACCAACACCGCCTCTGAGTTCCACAGACACGCTTATGTCGAAAGGCAGCAGATTATTTTCCAAAGAGGATTTTTCAACAGACAGGTTCTTACTTAAAAGATCAACCGCTCTTTGCCTGACTAACCTTATCCAGCCACCTAATTGAGCTGTCGGGATACTCGAAGCCCTGAGCGGCGTGTTCTGCGCGTTCCGGCGCAGGAGCGCGGCCCTCTGACGCACCAACTGCCTGTACTCCGCCAGCCTGCGCGCGTACAAAGGGGAACAAAGAGCGCATAGCTTATCAATAAAAAAACGGCGGACGGACGGCGAACCGTCAATAATGTTCACATCACCCGGCAAAAAAGAAAGGGACGGTAAAAACGCCCTCAGCTCCGAGTAATTTATACGCTCGTTCGACACACGAAGGCTTAATCTCTCGCCTATCTGAGCGGTAATTTCCAGATCACGCTCGCCGAACGCCCGCCCCGATAAAAGGGCCCGCCCTTCCGCGAATCCCCAGGTTATCATGGAGGAAACGCGGCTGCCCGGCACTGGAAAAACACCCCATCCCGAGAGCACGTTAAACGACTCCAATATATTTGTTTTGCCGGAACCGTTCGGTCCCAGAAAGACATTAAGCCCCGGACGCCATTGCCGGCAGCGGGGCTCAAGGTTCCTGAAATTTCTCCAAGCGGTCTCTGATAGTTCCACAGCTAAATTATTAAAGGTTAAAAAATTAAAAAGTTAAATCTCCAGAAGTTTCTCCCCTTTGAAAGTCCCCTCCGTATTTTCCCACACATTTTCGCTTTTTTCGCCTTTCTCGCTTTCTTCCTTTACGCCGGCGTATTCCTCTTCTTCAGACTCAATCATGTCCTGTTCGGTTATTCGCACCGGCATGAGCATGTAAAGAAAATCATCGGAGCCGTCGCGCCGCAGCGTCATTTGACCGGCTTCTCCATTCAGGCTTATCTTGACCTGGTCGAAACTGATTGACTTAAGGCCATCCTGCAAAAACCCCACGTTAAATCCGACCTTCAGAGCGTCGCCCTCAACCGCGGCGTCGAGCACTTCGGCCGCCGTGCCAAACTCCGGCGCTCTGCCGGTCAGCTTTAGTTCTCCTCCGGGCGAAATGTGCATAACAACCATCCTTGTGTGAGAACGCACTATTACGTCTATTCGGTCAAGAGCGGAAAGAAGATCCGGACGACTCACGAACATCGTCGTTGTTGTGTTGGGGTTAAGTATTCTCTCGTAATTCGGAAAGGAGGACTCAACCCGTCGTATCGAAAACTCGACGCCGCCCATTTGAAACCACACCATCGAACCGTCGTACAATATACGCACAGACCCGCCGCCGGATTTATCCTGCCCTATGCCCTGCAAAAGACGCTGCAGCTCCCTGAGAGGCAGTATCGGAAGCAGAAGGTCCGTGTCATTCTGGCTCTGAGGTTCACATAGGCATTTTGACAGGGACAAACGGTGACCGTCGCTGGAGGCCACGTGCAGCAGCCCGGACTTGAGCTGAACCAGGCAGGCCCCAAGGTACTTCGGAAAATCGTCCGTAGGGGAGCTAGCTATGGATCCCTCGGACAACGCCCTGAGAAAGTCGGATGCCGGAACGTCGCAAAGGACGTCCGCGCCGTCGCTCTGCGCCAGCTTCGGAAAGTCGTCCAAAGGCCACGTCGAAAACCTCGTCTTGTTACGCCCGGATACCAGAATCCCCTTTTCGCCTTTAATATCAACGCTGAATACGTCGGTCGGCGCTTTCTTAAAAAGCTCGCCCAGTATCCTCACGGGGAATATGGCCGAACCCTCTTTCAGCACGTTCACTCCGTCGGCCGCGCATTTGATTGACGTTTTGAGATCCGTTGCCGACAACAACACTTTATTATCGGCGGCGGTAACAAGAACTCCGCCCAAAGACCCGACTGTGCTCTTTGAGCTGCTTGACCTCTCGGCCATCTGCCATACTTTGAGAAACTCAGATCTCGAAATCTCTATTTTCAAAGGAAATTCCCCCTGTTATTTATACTTTTATTTATAAAATAAAGAAGAAGCAGTAGTTATAGCTTTGAACAAGTCTGCGAATAAATACCCTTATCCCTCGTGTCCAGACTTCCGGCGACCTGTGGAAGCCGTGTGAAACCGCTGTGGAAACCGTGTGGACAGTGTGGACGAATTTCTGAGCCGGGCGCGTTTTTGATCAATTTTTGTGGAAAACGCGCCTCTGTTTCACAACTTGTTCTTTATGTTGTCCACAATGTTTTTTATGCCGTTTTCGCTCTTGACCATATGACTTACTTTTTTGTGAGCATGTATCACCGTCGTGTGATCCTTCTTTCTAAAAGCCTGCCCAATGTGCTGGAGGCTCGATTCGGTGAGTTCACGGCACAGATACATGGCCACCTGCCGGGCCATGGCTATCTCCGCCGTGCGCTTCGAGCTTACCAGGTCGTCCACGCTCATCTCGAAACTTTCCGCCACCAGGCTCTGTATGCTTCCTATAGTTGTCGGGGCTTTTATGTCTTCCCTCAAAACGTCTTTAAGCCATATGGAGGAGTTGTCTATGCTTATTGATTCTCCTGACAGCTCCGAACATGCTATAACACGGTTAAGAGCGCCTTCCAGCTCTCTTATGTTGCTTGGTATGCGCTGGGCCAGAAAATTCACCACTTCTTCCGGGATTTCGTACGCTCTCATGCGCGCTTTTTTTTGCAGTATCGCTATTCGCGTTTCGATATCCGGCGGCTGAATGTCCGTGACCAGTCCCCACGCGAATCTACTGACCAGACGGTCTTCCACGTTGCGCAGCTCGGAGGGGGGACGGTCGGAACATATGACAATCTGTTTGTTTGCCACGCGAAGACTGTCGAAGGTATGGAAAAATTCCTCCTGACTCGAACTTTTGTCCCCCATAAACTGAATGTCGTCTATGAGAAGGATGTCCACGTTACGGTACTTGCTCTTGAACTCCTGGCCCTGTCCGGTGCGGATTGATTGAATGAACTCGTTGACGAACTTCTCCGAGCTTACGTAAACTACGTTGAGGTCGCTTCTTTTGCTCAGCGTATAGTGGCATATGGCGTGCATCAGGTGGGTTTTTCCAAGGCCGACCCCTCCCCATATAAAAAGAGGATTGTAGGCGTCGCCGGGAGTTTCGGCGACAGCCAGACTGGCGGCGTGGGCAAGGCGATTCGACTTACCCACCACAAACGATGAAAATTCGTAGTTTGGATTCAGGTTAAGGTTGCTTTTGGATGGTTTCGGTACGGTTTTTTCGGCGCGCTCCGCCCATTCCGTCTTTCTGTCCTCGTCGCCTTCAATTACCGTCAGGCACACCCCGGACACCTCGCCCGTGCTTTGAGCGGCTTTATTCAGCTCGTCCAGAAAACGGCTTGCCATTTGCTCTCTGGCAAAGACGTTCGCGACGTCCACAACCAATTTGCCGTCTTCAATTGACGTCGGCGAACATGTCGTGAACCACAGATCCGCGCTTCCCTCGGGGAGGTTTGGCACAGCTTTGTCTACAATGTCCTGCCACAGCGCCCGCAAATCATTCTGCAATCCCGCTCACTCCTATAGCCCGGTTATCCACAAACACAGAAGCCATGTCGGCTATTTCTATCTGATTATACACTTATCCACAATGAAAAGAGGTTCAGAATGTGGATAATGGGGCTTTTTTGCTTTGCTCAAAACGATGTGGAGAATTATCCACAAAAACGAGAGCCTTTTAGGGCATTTCTATCCAGTTATACACTTATCCACAATGAAAAGAGGTTTAGACTGTGAATAACCACCGGGATTTTCTTCTTCGTTTTACCCCCGAGGACACGAACTGAATGATATCATAAATGAAAGGCTTCAAGATTTATTTGTTCAATTTGGGAAGATGATTAAATGTACAGGGAGAAACTAACGGTAATGCCGTCCGAGACGGCTTGTACCAACGAGATCAAAATACGGGCCCTTCTCAACCGCCTTCAAGATACGGCAAGTCTTGCGGTAATGGATAACGACGGTTCGCCGGGCGATCTGATACGGCGAGGGTACGGTTGGGTGCTTTTACGTTATCAACTGAAAGTGGAAAGGCGCCTGCCGGCTATGGATGAGGCGATAGTGATCGAAACCCGTCACACTGTGAACGACGGTTTCCATACTTTGCGCGCTTTTCGCGTTTTTGCGCGTGCCAACGAAGCGGAGACGCTGATTCTCGCGAGAACTTCCTGGGTTTTAATCGACTTGGCCGCCGGACGGCCTGTGCGGGCATTACAGCGCTTGCCGGAGGTTTTTCGCGACGTGGCGGACGACCCTCCCATAGACCCGGAGTTCGCCTCTATCCCGAAACTGAACGGACCAGCCCTCAAAGACGCGCCCGTTCTGCGTGAAACGGATTTCCCGGTGCGTTTTCACGATCTGGACGCCAACGGGCACGTCAACAACGCCGTGTACTTTGAATGGATGTATGAGGCGACGCCCCTGGATCTTATGGACTGGCAGGTGCGCGAGGCGGACGCGGAGTTCCGAATAAGCCTGAAATATGGAGAGACGGCGCGGGTGAGGGTAAAGGCCGCCGATCATGCGGACAGCCCGGATGAAAAGACCCGCGCTTTCGTTTACGACATGACGCGCGCCGACGGGGACGGGCACTCCGTCGCGCGTTTTTACGCCGTGTGGGCGGTAAGCTGAAATCATGAAGATAGTTGTCGTGGGATTGGGCGAGATAGGCTTCAGCGTGGCGGCCGCCCTGTCCGCCGAAGGGCACGACGTAAACGCGGTGGAAGAAAACCCGGATCGCGCCGCGAAGGCCGACAATGAGCTGGACGTCCGTGTTATATGCGGGAACGGGGTTCGCCCTCGGGTGCTTTACGAAGCCGGAGTCCGCGACGGGTGCGACATCGATTTTCTGATAGCCTGCACGGGGCGGGACGAGGCCAACATACTCGCCTGCTGGGTAGCCAAACACGCGGGGGTTAAAAGAGTGGTAGCGCGGGCCCGCGGGCTTGAATTTACCGATTCCCCGACCTGGGGAAAGGACCTCGGCATAGATGTGATGATATCGCCGGAACGTTCCGTCGCCCGCGAGATTCTGGAATTGCTCTCCGTGAGTTCCGCCGTTCACACCGCCGAACTTCTCGGGGGGCGGGCCGCGATATACGCCTTCCACGTCGCCGGATGCTCCCCGCTGGCCGGGCTTTCCCTAAAGCAGGCGCGCGCGGCGAATCCCGGCATCGCCCTGCTGATCGTTTACATAAAAAAGACGAGCGGGGAAAGTATCGTGCCGGACGGCGATACCGTTCTGGGAGAAGGGGATTTGTGCTACGTGGTCTCCGGTAAAGAACAGGTATGGAATCTGGAAAAGCTGTTTCAGCTTCGTTATTCGCGTCCTTTGAAACGCGTGTTCATAGCCGGGGGGGGTAAATTGGGTTTTCAGGTCGCCGACGGGCTGGAGACCAACTATCGTAATGTGGACGTCAGGCTCATAGACCACAACCGTGAACGGTGCGAAAAACTGTCCACCGAACTGAGCCGCACAATAGTTTTGAACAGCGACGGAGCGGACGAGCTGCTTCTGACGGAGGAAGGGATTGACTGCGCGGACGGGTACGTGGCCACTACGGAGTCGGACGAGGTCAACCTGATGTACGGCGTCATGGCGAAGTCGATGGGGGCCCATAAATGTATTGCCGTGGTGCGGCACAAGCGCTACCTCAACATGCCCGAACTCATACCCATGATAGACGCCGTGGTAAGCCCCAACGAGGCTCTGGCTTTGTTTATGCTGCGCTGCGTGCGTTATCCCGGCGGCTCCAAAGCCCTGTCCATTATCGAAAAAATAGACGCCGAGATGCTTGAAACGGTTTTGCCCGAAGGGCACGCCGTTGAAAATGTCCCCCTGTCGGAGTGCAACGTGCCTAAAAACGTGCTGGTAGCCCTGGTGGGGCGCGGCGAGCGCGTTTTCGTGCCGGACGGGACAACGCGCCTGCGTGGGGGCGATCACTTGATACTGTTTGCTTCCGCGTACAAAATGCGCGCGGCGGCGGAATTTTTCGATTAAGAGCGGGAGGTATTGCCTTGAGGCTTAGGCTGGTGGCGCGGGTTCTCTCGCTCGTGTCTTTGGTGGTTTCCCTCTGCATGGTTTTTCCCATGATGTGGTCGGCTGCCGACCGTACCGACGACATCCGCGCCTTCGCCGCCTCCCTGGCGTGCGGGATTACCATCAGCTACGCCCTTTTCATGGCGGGAGGGGGCAGGATAGGTTCCGTGAAGCGCGGGGACTATGAAGAACTCGGAATCCGCGAGGCGTTTGCCGTGGTGGGGCTGTCCTGGGTGATCGCCTCGGCCGTGGGGGCGCTGCCGTATCTGTTCTCCGGGGCGCTCAGTTCCTATACCGACGCGTTTTTTGAGTCGATTTCCGGCTTTACGGCAACCGGCGCCAGCGTCATAGCGGACGTCGAGGTTCTGCCGCGCGGCATACTGTTCTGGCGCGGACTGACGCATTGGCTGGGGGGTATGGGGATAATAGTTCTCAGCCTCGCGGTTCTCCCTTTTCTGGGGGTCGGCGGCATGGAACTCTACAAAGCCGAGTTTCCAGGCCCCACGCCGGAAAAACTGACCCCGCGCGTACAGCAAATGGCGCTGCTCCTCTGGGAAGTCTACCTGTTCCTGACGTGCGCGGAGACGTTTTTTTTGATGCTGGGCGGCATGGATTTTTTTGACGCGCTCGTTCATTCCTTCGGAACAGTGGCAACAGGCGGATTTTCGACCAAGAACGCCTCGATAGCCCATTACGGCTCTCCTTACATTGAATGGGTCGTCACGTTTTTCATGCTCGCGTCGGGGGTCAGTTTTTCGCTTTATCTTTTGATATTGGCCGGCTTTTGGGACAAGGCGCGGCGTAACGAGGAATTTTTACTCTACGCGCGGCTTTTCCTCGCGGCGACGCTTTTGATAGCCGCCGTGCTGTTTGCCGGAGGCTTCTGCCGCGGGGCGGAACATTCGCTCCGGGCGGCCGCGTTTCAAACAGCCGGTTTTATGACGACAACAGGCTTTACATCCGAAAATTATATTGCGTGGCCATATTTCACGCGGTTTATAATTTTACTTTTGGCGTTTATCGGCGGGTGCGCCGGTTCCACCGGCGGCGGCCTGAAAGTTGCGCGAGTGCTTATGCTGGCGCGCTGCATGAGGGTGGAGCTGTTGAATAAGCTGCATCCGAACGCCGTCCTGCACGCGAAAGTGAATGGAAAAGTGATCCCGCCGAGGGTCATGAACGGGGTTATGGCGTTTTTCACACTTTACGTCGTGCTTTTCATCGGCGCGACGGCGGCGGCGCTGGCTATGGGAAACAACAAACTCGACGTGGCCGCCGCCGTTTCCGGCGTGACGGCGAGCCTCACCAACCTGGGCCCCGGACTTGGAACTCCAGGCGCGCTGGGAGCTTACGGCTGGGTTCCGCCCGGGGTCAAATGGACGTTTTCTTTCTGTATGCTGGCCGGGCGGCTGGAGCTTTACGCCGTGGTTCTCCTGTTTTTCCCCTCGACTTGGAGACGTTAAGGTAGTTCATGGGTTAAAGACAACGAAAGGTAGCGATGAAAATGACTGTAGCGGCCATCGAAGAAAATCAGGCGAGTGAAGAAACAAAAGAATATACTCGTAAAATATACCAAGCAAAAATACCTGACGACCTGTCAGAGAACAGATACATCTCCGGGATGGCGGCATTAAACCTTCCCGCGCCGGAAGGCACAAGTGGAGATTGGCATTTTTTAAGCATTTATTATTGCAGGGATGCAAAACATGTCAAATTTATAAAAGTAGCTGGGGAAAGAGAGTATCTTAACACTAATCACATTTTCAAGAATTACGGTATTTACAAATGCGGAGAGATTTTACGTAAAAAAGGATTTAATGTAGAAAAGGGAGAACCCCATGCGGCGAACCATTTTCGGGCAATCCTTGACCTCTTATACGAGCGCATAAAAGAAGGGAAATATCCTAGTTACTTATATGGTTCTTCTGAAGATTACTTGGACACAGAGGAAGAAAAATGTTTTCTGCTGGAAAAAGCTGCGACAATGCTCCCTTATCTTAGTATTGAGGAGCAAGAAATGTTAATACGATGGATAGAAAAAGAACGTGTTCCTGGTTACAAAAGTTAAGGAGGGTTTGAAGCCATGAAAGAATTTAATGAACAGGAAAATGAACGTATTGATTTCATGAAAGCGATTGCTTTTGAAGTATCAAAAAACGAAAAATCAGCAATCCTCAAAGGAGGGACATCCCTGTTGCTGACACGTGGATTAGACCGCTTTTCAGAAGACATGGATTTTGACCTCACTCCCGGTACGGTTACTGATTTCCAGAAGCACATCTTAAAAGCTGCTGAATCTGTGAAGCTGGATATAGACTGCATAAACGTCAAAAAAAATACTGAAACAACCAAAAGATATATGGTACATTATCAATCGGCTTTCACAAAACAACCCGATGTTCTCAAAATTGAGTGTTCCATGCGTCATGAAATTGAAGAAAAGGACGCAGAGATTATTCAAGGTCTGAGAGTATATTCCATCGCACGAATGGCAGAATTAAAAACAGCGGCGTTTATTGGTCGTGATAAGGCACGGGATACCTATGATGTTGCTTTTCTTGTTGCAAATTATCCGTCTGAGATTAGGGTAGAAACATGGAATAGTATAAAAGAACACGTACAAAATAGAGGAATAGATTGCTTGTGTGACTCTTTCAATAAGGAGCAAGATGAATTGTTGGAAAAATTTGAGGGTACAGAAGTTGTACTCAGAATCCAAGAATCTCTTGATCGTTATGCACAAAGTATAGGGTCTCTTGAGGAAGAAAAATCGCTTAAAGCGGATTGGGTAACGCTAGACGTATAAAGTTGATGTATAATAAACCTCGTTCCATTTTGAAAATAGTATGGGGTGGTTTCTGTAATGGAATCCGATAAGAAAAAAGTCCGCAAGCCTGACTATGTGAAGCCTGATTATACGAACGGCAAAAAAACGGGGCGCTCGTGGACTCTGGAAATAGCTTCCTTTACCTGCGGCGCGTCCGTGATGGTGCTGGAAATGGCTGGTTCGCGCGTGGTAGCCCCATACATAGGCACATCTATAATTGTGTGGACTTCACTTATAGGCGTCGTCCTGGCAAGTCTCAGCTTGGGTTACTGGCTTGGCGGGAAGGCCGCCGACCTGCGCCCGGACCAGAAGGTGCTGGCCAGGATTGTCCTGCTCGCCTCCTTTTGCACCGGCCTGATGGCTTTTTTGTCCAACCCGGTTCTAAGGGTGCTTTCAAGGAACATAAACAGCGTTTATCTGTCCTCAGTCATAGGCTCGTTCCTGCTTTTCGCGCCGCCCAGCGTCCTTCTCGGAATGGTGTCCCCGTTCATAGTGCGTTTGGCTATACGTGACGTCGGCTCGGCCGGCGCGACGGTAGGCCGCTTTTCGGCGCTGTCGTCCGCGGGCAGTATCCTTGGGACTTTTCTCGGGGGTTTTGTCCTGATATCGTTTTTGTCGTCCGGGGCGATTCTGTTCCTTGTAGCCGCCGTTTTGGCGTTCATTGCCTTTTTGCTCTACCGGTCCGTCTGGAAGAAAGCGGGGGTGTTCTGCGCGGCGTTTTTGACGTTTTCCTGCGGCGTGATTGTGTGGGGTATGCCCATGATGCCGCCGGGGGAGCATATCGACACGCCTTACAACCACATCTGGATAGCGGAGCATACGCGCGCCAACGGCCGCAGGGCGCGTTTCCTCATGACGGACGCCTTCAGCGAGGGGGCGCAGTCCATCATATACACGGACAACCCCTCCGAGCTTGTAAGCGAATACACCAAATTTTATGACCTGGCGTTCCACTATAATCCGGACGCGAAAAATATCCTTATGCTCGGGGGAGGAGGGTACTGCGTCCCCCGTCACCTTTTGGTCACGCGCCTGGACGAGGCCGGGCTTCCCGCCTTCTCCATGGACGTGGTGGAGATAGACCCCGGGATAACGGCCGCCGCGCGAAAGTATTTTTCGCTCCAGGACAGCCCCGCCCTCAACATTCACCATGAGGACGCCAGGGTTTTCCTCAATCGCGCCGCCGCCAACCCCGAAACGCGCGGGTCGTACGACGCCATTTTCACCGACGTCTTCGGCTCGTGGTACTCCATTCCCTTTCACGTGGCGACGGTGGAGGCCGCGCAGCGCATGGCCGACATTCTTGCGCCGGACGGAGTGCTGGTCTCAAATGTTATATCCTCGCTCACCGGAAGGCGGTCGGGCGTTTTTCACGGCATTTACGCGGCCCTGTCGGAGGTTTTCCCCCATATACTGATCTTCCAGGCCCAGCGCCCCGGCCCCGCTTTCGCCCAAACCCGCCAGAACCTCATTATAGTGGCCATGAAAAAACCCCCCGGCGAACATCTAACCACGCGCGACGAGGAAATGGAGCGTCTTCTGTCGTACCACTGGACAGCCCCCTTTACCCCGGAAGTGGGGGCCTTCACCGACGCCTTCGCCCCGGTGGAGATATATTCGTTGAGGTAGGTGTTATCTTTTTTCCCTGTACTTCTTAATGTCTTCCATATCGCTGTCCCGCAAAAGAGCTTCAAGTTTTTTCTCTATGTCTTCCTTTGTTGCGGAGTCGATGGAAAGCATTAAAACCATTTTCAAGATTCCATAGTATTGATTGTCTGTCATGACGCCGGCTCCCTCCATAATTTTTTATCTCCTTTCCGTCGTTTGAAAAAAGCCGCCTCGCTTAAGCGAGGCGGCTTTTGTAATCTCTGCTTGTTCTATCTGCCCATCTGCGATGCCTGCTGCGCCTGAAGCTGGGCCGTCACGCTGGCCAGCCAGGCGGCCTGCTCCATCAGTTTCGACATGGCGACCTCCGCCTGGGCGAACTGGTCGAAAAGGGTCTTTTGCCTTCTCTGGAGGCGTTTTTCAAACTCGTCCAGATATCTGTCTATTGACCTGATCTGGTCGTCGATGGCGCTCATCGCGCGGGGAACCGCTCCCTCGACCATCGTGACCCCCGACACTTCCTTCTGGGAAGATTTCACCAATTCGTTCAGGTAATTGTCCATCTCCGTGGAGAAGGCGTTGAACAGCAGCGCCACGTCGTCGGGGTCCTTTTTCATCGCTTCCATGAACGTGGTCGTGTTGAACTCCAATATACCAATCTTGGCGTCTTCCGTGACTCCCTGACCGGCGGACGGCAGCTTGACTCCCACCTGGGAGAGGGTTGTATACTCGTAGTTAAGCCCCAGGGCGGTCAGGGCGGCATTGGAGCCTCCCAGGCGCACCGGACGCTTTACCTCGCTGTCCGCTTCTCTTATTTCCAGCATGTTGTCCACTATATGGGCGGTGGCGAAGGGCTGGGGATATTGCCGCCCCTCCGGGTCGAAGTACAGCGGGTTCAGGTATTTGTATCCCGCCGTATTCGCGGGGGTTACCCCGTTTATGGCTCCCGCTTCCACATAGGCGTATACAAAACCGTTGTTCTCGTACCCCGGCGGCATTAACCCGGCCTTTATGTAGTCGTACACGGAGTCGCTCGGCGGATCCGGTTCCCCCGGCGACAAAAACGGCGCGTTTATCCAGGTCGCTATGTCCTGGATGGTATCGGTGGGCCTTACCGGCACTCTGAGAGTCCTTATGCCCACCGTGACGGTGAAGCTGTCTTCTCTCGTTATACCGTTCTGCGACATTGTTCCGTAAATGGATTTAGTGCCGGTGCGCTTCGAGAAAGTTGGGACGTACGGCTGCGATGTAATGCGGCGGAAGTTGTCCTTCGCGCTGCGGAGCAGAGAGTCGCCGTTCAGAAGCCCCCATTTCCAGCGGACGTCGTCCTGTCCCAGTCTGGACTTCGTTGAGTCGTCCACTTCTTTTTCCGTGAGGCGCGTGTTTATCCACCTCATGACGTCGTTGTAGGAGTTGAGGAAGGCGTTTATCGCGTCAACCGCGGGGTTCACGTCGTGCTCGATGTCAACGATCACCCGCCCCGTCCCTCTCAGTTCGAGGGTTATCCCTTCCAGCCCTTCAATTGGGTTGCCGTACCCCTCGCCTATATTGTTGGAGAAGCTGGTGACAATCCGCCCGTCCTCCCCGCCGATTCTCAACTGTGCATCCTGCGCCTCGGTGAAGTGGTCGGGGTCATCAAAGCGGTCAAAGCCCAAACGCCCCAGTATTCCGTTGCTTACTCCGTTGCTGTCCGTGTCGTCCAGGCGGAACGTGCTTTTGTTGTAAGTGTACTCGACTCTGTACCCGACATCGGCACCGAAGCGCGGAATGTTCTCATTCTCTTTCATAGGGGAACGCGTATGCCAAGTCACGGCCCCAGTACTCGCATTAATTTCATAGTCGTATTCAAGGTCGTCGGGGTCACTAAGGGGGCCTTTAATCGCCCCCAAGTAGTCTACGTCGGTAAATGTTCCAGCGCTACCGCCGACCCTATTAAATCCAGCAGGGGTTGACACAGCGTCCCCGGTATCTCTGCTGGAGCTGTAGGTGTGACGTATGCCTCTCTCGTCGTACACTTCGATGGAATAAGACGCGCCGGGCATCGGGGCGTAGCCCAATTCCTTCCATTCGATAAATTGTTCGCTTCCCACGGCTTTGACCTCGAAATCCACGCCCTGCCTGAAGGTGACACCGCCATGCCGAATGACGACCGTATCTGGTTGGGTAACTACCGTAGTACCGTCCATTACGGGTTCGATGATTATGGGCCTCGTACCGCCGCCGGGAAGGAGAATCGGGTCTACCGAATCCATGTTGTTTCTCTTGGCGTCGAATGAGAATCTATCTCCGGCGGCGCAGTGGTACGCGATTATATAGTTGTTGGTCGGGGGAGTTTTTCCTCCCTCCTCAAGCCACACAATGTCCCTGCCCTCAATCTTGAAGTGTATACCTTCGTAGTAATCGGTCGTGCCGTCGTTGATTGAGGCGCTACCCGCATGATGGGAAATAATGTCGAACGGCAGGACATTCTTGTCTCTGATGTCCTCGTCCTTGACGGTTTCCCTGACTATTTTGCTGAAGTCGACATTTATGTCAAACCTGTCATCCGCCGTGGCGGTATACGTAACCTTATAACTCCCCCCGGGGGGCGGGAAGTTGTGTTTGAAGTCATACCAGTATATTTCGTTGCCGTTTATGATGTCGAAGTGTACGCCTTGCTCTAATACGGTGCTACCGTTGGAGATTCTGAGTTCCCCTCCGTTGATGCCGCCGATGTCGTCCGTCAGGTTGAGCGTGTACGTGCCGCTCCCGGGTTCGTCGGGGTTTACTAGAAACGCCACGGTATCCATGCCGCTTACGCTCCGGTTAACGGTTGCCGTTACAGTCTCGCGCCCCGTGCCGGTATCGTCGCTTTTCAGAACCAGGCGGTCGTCCACGACCATCGCCGACATTTTTATCGGGGGAAATACGCTCTGATTCCCGGCATTGATTTTCCCCGCCAGGCTTTCCGCCGTGTCGTCGCGGGAAACGTCGATGCGTACCTTCTGCCCGGCGGCGTACACGTAGAAGTAGGAGTCCGCGCCGAGATTGACGGGTGGGCTTCCAAGCGAGTTCAACGAGCCACCCAGCGATATCGAGCGGTTTATCTGTGCCCTGGCGAGCTGAAGAACCTCGATGTCGTGCGAGCCGACCTGGGCGTCGGCGTTGGCCGTTGCGTTCAGTACGGCCCTGTAGGAACCGTTGCTGTCCATTCTGTCGATGATGACCTCTTTCGCCTTGAAGGTGGAAACCAGCCTGAGGGGCGAGAGGGTGCTCTGGAGGGAGCGAAGGGAGATCAGGAACTCCTCGTATAAGCTTTTTTTCAGCTCCAGGTTATCCTTCTTGACCAACTGGACATAAGCCGGCCTTTTGGCGTTTTCAATCATCTTTTCTACCATAGCGTCCCAGTCAATGCCGGATACTATGCCCGAAATAGACATGTTTGACATGTAAGATCCCTCCGTCGTGACAATCACTTAAAGTATAGGTGTATAATCAATTCGGTAAAGGGGCGGAGATAAGCCCACTATACTCCCATATCTTAAATATCGGAGGTCTCAATATGAAAATTAACAACGACATGCTTAAAATGGTAAAAAAAATGCAGGATCAGGCGATGCAGATTCAGGAGAAGCTCGGCGATGAAATGGTTGAGGGGGAATCCGGAGGAGGAATGGTTAAAGTCACCTTCACCGGGCACGGAGACCTGGTGGAGCTCAAGATTGACCCGGAGATAATAAAACCCGAGGACGCCGGACTGCTGGAAGACCTCATTCTGGTTGCCGTCAACAACGGTATTCAGAAAAGCAGGGAACTGGCCTCCTCCAGTATGCCCTCCTTCGACATGGGTTCCATCGCCAACTCGCTGGGTATGAGGTTTTAGTCAGGCTTTTTGATAATGCAGGACCCTATAAGTAAACTTGTCTCTTTCTTCAACAAGTTCCCCGGCATAGGGAACAAGAGCGCGAGAAGAATGGCCTTTTTCCTGCTCAGGCAGGACGAAGCCTTCCTCCGCAGCATGGGGGGCGCGATTGCGGAACTGAAGGACAACCTGACCCGCTGCGGCGAGTGCGGCAACGTGTCGGACTCCGACCCCTGCGCGATATGCGCCGACGCCCTCAGGGACAGGCACACTCTGTGCGTGGTCGAAAGCATAGACGACCTGGCGTCGTTCGAGCAGGCCGGCGTTTACAACGGGTTGTACCACGTGCTGGACGGCAAGGTCTCGCCTATGGACGGGCAGGAGCTGAGCGAAGAATGTATCGGCTTCCTGCTGAAGCACATAACCGACTTGGAAGCCGAGGAAATAATCATAGCGACGAACCCCAAAATGGAAGGCGACCTCACGTACTTCACCATTAAAGAAATATTGAGGGAAAAATTCACGGACGGGGAACAAGAAAAGCTGAAAATGCCGAAAATCTCGCGCCTGGCCTTCGGCCTGCCGGTGGGAGGCTCGATAGAGTTCGCGGACAGGGTGACGCTGCACACGGCCCTGGAGGCTCGGGTTGTGGGGAAATAGGTAAATATAGATGGTAAAAAGCGAAGATTTTTCCTTCTTAATAGTCGCCGGAGGCAGCGGCAGCCGCATAGGCGGGCTGGGGAAACAGTTCCGCTCTTTGGGGGAGGGGAAAAAGCCTCTGTGGAGTTGGAGCGTTGACCTGGCTCTCAGCGCGGGAGCGGGGGAAATAGTTCTCGTTTTGCCCGCCGGGTATGGGACGGATGAAATTTCAATCCCCTCTCCGGTCAAGGTGGCGTTTGGGGGGGCTACGCGCACGGAGTCCGTGCGAAACGGCCTCGCCGCGTCCTCGCGGGATTACGTGATGGTGCACGACGCGGCGCGCCCTTTCGCGAGCGTTGACCTTCTTCGCAGGCTGATGGAAAGCGTATCCCCCACGGTAGGGGCTGTCCCGGTCATGCCCGTGTCGGAGGCGCTTAAGTCAATATGCGAGGATGGCGTCCGCGCCGTTGACCGGGATGGACTGTACGCCACTCAGACTCCGCAGGTTTTCTTTCGGGAAATGTTATTGAAGATTTTGAGCGAGCGGGGGGCGGCGTTCAAGGACGAGGCGGAGGCCTGGCTTGACGCCGGGCTGGAGTTGCGTTGCGTCGAGGGAGAGAGGCTGAACTTCAAGGTGACGTGGCCGGATGACTTGGAGCTGGCCGAGGCGCTTGTCGAGAAGCGGGAGAAGGAGAAGATAACGGGAGGCTGTGGAATGAGGGTTGGAATCGGTTACGACGTGCACCGCATGACGCCTGAAAGGCCGCTTGTCCTGGGGGGCGTGGTTGTGCCGTCACCTTTGGGGCTGTTGGGGCACTCGGACGCGGACGTCCTGTCTCACGCCGTGGCGGACGCGCTTTTGGGAGCGGCGGGCCTGCCCGACATAGGAAACCTGTTCCCCGCGAACGACGAAAAATATAAAGGAGCGGACAGTTTGGAACTGCTTCGCCGTGTCGTGGAACTCGTAAAGGGCCGGCGGTGGGAGATAGTATGGGCGGACGCGGTTCTGGAGGCCCAGGTTCCGCGCTTGAACTCATATCTGCCGGCGATGGCTGAAAAACTTTCCGCCGTTCTGAACCCCGGCCTTGGCAGTCTTTGCGTCAACATAAAGGCCAAGTCGCCGGAGCGCACCGGCGACCCGGGAATGGCAAAATCCATGACCTGCCGCGCCGTCGCCACGCTTCGGAAATAATCAAAAATTCGCTGAAGGTGTTCTCATGCCGGTATCGCCCTCATTTGCGTTTCGTAAAACGTATGGTAATTCATAACCGTCACTCCTGTCTTATGACCGTGCAATCCCCTATGTATAAAGAACAGGCATGTTATTGGCTATTCGTCAACTACATTTTGCGCTTCGTGAAATGTTATTTCAATCGAGCTGAAAAGATGGCAGAATGTAGCATGACTTCGGCGGCACAGGTATGCCGCCTGACAAAATCAAGTAAGGAGAGTGTGAGAAAATGAGAAAATTGTGCGGAGTAATGGCGGTTCTGTTGGTTTGCGCGATAGCGGGCTTCCCATCCCAGGCCCTGGCGGCGGATGTCAGGGTATTGGTCACGGAACTGAACAATGGGATACTGGATTTTGGTGATTTTAGATCGGGGGATAAGTTAATCGTAGTTGGTAATGGACAGTTGAACGCGACGGGGTGGAGGACGTTGAAAGACGAAACTGACGTGAAAGGACTCTCCTTCTCGCTGGTTTTAGAAAACGGTCAGACGTCAATACCGAACGAAGCGATGAGGGGCAACACGATGCTGACCTCCATAACGGGGTCGCAGGTGACCAGTGTGGGCGAATGGGCTTTCAGCCGGAGCGGATTGAAAAGTGTTTCCATGCCCATGCTGGAAACCGTCCAGAACAATGCGTTCTTCTCCTGCTTTGCTTTGGAGAGCTTTTATCTGCCGCAAGTTAAAATAATAGGGTGGCAAGCTTTCGAAAATAATACCTCCTTGAAGGTAATTTCCCTCCCTGCGGCGACGACAGTGGGAAGGCTGGCGTTCATGAATTCGTCGTCCGTCACGGAGTTGACTCTGCTCTCGGTGGAGAATATCGGAAATCAGGCTTTTGCAAACTGCACGGAGCTTAAGGTTCTTCGTCTTGGAAATGCCGACCCGTCGGTGAGCGAAGACGCTTTCGAGGGTGTGGGACCTCTGAGCATTTACTCCAACAAAAATCGTTTGCGATCCTCAAATTATCCGGCCGGTTCCAGACTGCTGACCAGTACTGATACATCCGGTGGCAGCGGCTGCGACGCTATGACGGCAAACGCGGGCCTGTGGCTCCTTCTTTGCGTCGCGCTTTTCCTTACGACGCTAACCGGGCCGGGAAACATCTGGCTGCAGTCAATGCCAGCCCAGAAAGTGGCTAACGTCATCATTCCGTACCTCCCGGCCAAAAGCGACAGCGGGAGCGGCGACGACAATTAGACTGAAATGATATACTAGTTGCGGAAAACAAATTACAGGAGGTTTTTGTGGTGAAGAAAACGTATGTGGCGGTAGCAGTTGCGTTGTTGGCGGTTTTTACGGTGTTTGGGGCTTCTTCCGAAGCCAGGACTATGACGTTCAATGATCTTCGTTTTTCCATTGACGTGGCCGACGGCTGGAAGGTGGAAGAGGACAAGGAAAATTACACCGTAGGTTTCACCGCGCCGGACGACTCGGCGGCGCTTACCGTTTCCAGCTTCGAGAACGAGGACAAGATGTCCCTGCAGGAAATCGCGGAGGCGCTGCGGGGAGAACTGAACGGCAAAAACCTGACAAAAGCCGGAGACGCTTACAAGTTTGAGTTCGAGAACGAACACGGAGTTGCTTGTCAAGGCATCGTTGCAGGGGACGAATGGATCTTGTTTCTCAGCATCATAGGCGAGCACGACGATATCGGAAAGATGATAGACTCCCTGGAGGGCATTGATTAGTTTTTCCGGCGGCTCGAAAATAGTTTACAGTCCATAACAAAACAGAGGCGGCAAGAACCTGACACAGGCGCTTGCCGCCTTTATGAATTTCCGCTGGACGGCAAAGCGTTTGGGCGTTTCAGCTTCTCATAGACCTCGCACCGGACGCTCCACCCCAGTTCCCTGCCTACGTACCCGACCACGCTGTCGAGCGCTCCGGGGCTGCCCATGCGGGTTCTGCCCGCCCTGCTCATCATGGCGTGAAGCTCAGGGGTCGTGAGCACCTTCAGGGCGCAGGCGGCCAGCGCCTCAGGCGTCGGTTCCACCAGCAGCTCGGAGTCTTCGAGCAGTTTTTTCTGCACGCGTTTGCCCTTTTCGTCTATAGATATCACGGGTATTCCCATGCCCGCGCAAAGCTGGTTTGCCGTCCCCCCAAGCCCGATCAGGATGTGAACGCCATTTGCCGCCGACGGCACGTCGCCCTGATGCAGCCGTATTTCCACTTCACCTTTTTTCAGAGTTATGTTTTCGCCGGTATTTTCACCGCTGTTCCATCCTTCGCACGCTTCTATCAGGCGCTGGAGAGAAATTGTAGGAGCAAGGGCCATTACGTAATCACAGGCTTTTTGGGTCTGCATAATCAAGGCCGCGTCAAGCAGCATTTTTACGTCGGCATAAGCCCGGAGCCTGCTACCCGGCAGCAGCATGACCAGAGGGCGCGAAAATGGCCCATGCCCTTGCGCCGCCGAGATCGGAACGTCGCCCAAAAGATCCATTATAGGGTTTCCAGCGTATACCGCGTCGGCGCCGGACGCCGCGAGCTGGTTGGCGGAATCGCTGTCCCGCGTCCATGTTCTACGGCAGCAGCGCCTGATTATGAAGCGTTCGAGCCTCCAGTGGCCGCTGAGGTACACGGTCTTGGCCGTGGCCACAAACAGCGGAGAGATACCCTGCCCCCACAGCGTGTGTAACAGCAGATACACGTCACCCACGCAAACCGGAGTGCGCACCCTGCCGGCGATGTCCCGCCAGTCGCCCTGCTGGTCGCGGATGTGCCCGAACAGCCCGGCGCGGATGTCCCCCCAAAGGTCGCGCAGCCTGTACTTAATCACTCCGCCGGAGGGCGTCACGGAAGGCGTGGCAATCACTTTGAAGCCCTGGCTCCTGTAAGGCTCGCCGCGCCCTACCAGGGGAAAAGCCGACACCTCGGCGGATGGGAAGGCGCGGCGCAGTTTTTGGGCCATCAATACGCCGATGGCGTCTTCCCCGTAACCGTTGGACGCTACCACAAGGCGCGGGCGGAGACATTCCAGAAGCGCTTCGTTGAAACGCTCCGGCTCGTCCATGACGGTGACGACCCTCGGCACCAGCAGGGGAGGAAAATTTCCCGACGCGCCGGACGCCGACCTCCACGCCGCCGGCAGGTTATATATGTCCTTTTCGGTACAGGTCAGATAATCGGCGCCGCGCGCTTTCATTTCGGCCTGGAGCGACTCCATGTCGGACTCCGAATAGGAGTGATGGTCGCGAAAATGCCGCGTCCCGGCAATTATCGTTCCCTCCGCTTCCAGGGAGCATACGAAGCTGTCGGGGTTACCTATGGCGGAAAACGCCATCACTCTGAGCCCCGCCGGCTTTTCGGCGTTGAGGCGGAAGCTGCCGTTTTCCCAAACCGCCCAGTCCGCTACGTTGAGGCGCGCGTAAAAAATACGGTTTTCCGGGACGAATTCCGAGATTTTTTTCCGAAGCGAAGAAAGCTCGGACGCGTCCGCCTGGTCTACTTTCGTTATGACGGCGATGTGGGCGCGCCTCAGGGCGGACGGAGGCTCCCGAAGGGTTCCGGCCGGAATTAGCAGGCCGTTGCCGAAAGAACACGCCGCGTCGATAAGGACGATGTCCGCGTCGCGCGCGAACCGCCGGTGCTGAAAGGCGTCGTCCGCCACCGCCAGCTTGACGCCCCTGCGCTCCAGCTCTTCCAGCCCCTTCACGCGGTTGGGCGACACCGCCACGGGGACTCCCGGCAAACGCGCCGAGAGCAGCATAGGCTCGTCCCCTACGTAGCGCCGGTCGGCCGCAAGCCCGGATATTTTCCCCCCCTCCACAACGCGGACGTCGGGGTTAACGCCTCCGTAACCGCGGCTGACCACGCCCGGCGGTATGCCGCCTGCCTCTATGAGCCTGCAAAGCATTTCCACGAACGGGGTCTTGTTGGTTCCTCCGAAGGTGAGATTTCCAACGCTTATGACCGGTATGGACGGCTCCAGAATTTTCAGGAGCCCGTGACGGTAGAAAAAATCCCATATTTCAACCCAAAGGCGCATTATCCACGAAGACGGAATTATGAACGCCCAGACGAGGGAAAATTTCGTACCCCTGACGAAGTTCATGTAACTGTGTACGACGCGCTGAAAACGTTGGAAAAATTTGTTCATTTGAATTGCAGGCCGTACAGGCGGGCATACAGGCCGTCTTCACGCAGCAGGGTTTCGTGGGTTCCGCGCTGGACTATTTCGCCTTCCGAGAGCACAAGAATAAGGTCGGCGTTCATTACCGTGGAGAGCCTGTGCGCTATCACAAAAGACGTCCGCCCGGCCATTGCGCGGTTCATAGCCTCCTGAACCTGGCGCTCGACCTCCAAGTCCAGCGAGGACGTGGCCTCGTCCAGAATCAGGATGCGCGGGTCGCGCACCACGGCGCGCGCTATGGCTATCCTCTGCCGCTGGCCGCCGGACAGGTTCACTCCGCGCTCTCCGATCTCCGCCTCGTAAGCGCCGGGCAGGCTCATTATGAACTCGTCTATACCGGCAGTTTGAGCGGCGGCGCGGAGGGTTTTCATGGACGAGGCCGAACGATCGAGCAGTTCCGGCAGCCCGTAAGCTATGTTAAACGCGACGGTTCCTTTCATGAGAACCGATTCCTGCGGAACTATGCCTATCTGCCTGCGAAGCGCCGGGAGCGAGAGGCCTGATATATCTTGCCCGTCAATCAGAATCCGTCCGGAAGTTGGGTCGTAGAACCGTGGAATGAGGTCTACGAGGGTGGATTTCCCGGAACCCGTCGGCCCCACTATGGCTGTTTTTTCGCCGCTTGGAGTATCCAAGTCGATGCCGCGCAGAACCTCCCGGTCCGGCGCGTAGGAAAAACGCACGCGCTCGAACGTGACCCGCCCTTTGATGCGTCCTGGGGCGCGATTTTCTTTGCTGCCCGCGCTCTTGCCGTCCGCCTCGGTTGGGGAGTCCAGGACGGAAAATATGCGCTCGGACGCCGCAAGGCCCGTCTGCAAAGAATTCATCCCGTTCATGAAAACTCGGATGGGCTGCACCATGAAAGCGATATACCCTATGAAGGCCACCAGTTCGCCGGGGGTGAGCCTGCCTTTCAGGACGTCGCGCCCGCCGAACCAGAACACCACCGCCAGGGCGAGTATCAAAAACACCTCCACCACGCCCGACAGGAACGCCTGAATACGCACCGCCCGGAGCAGGGCGTCGAAATTTTCGACGTTGCCCTCGCGGAAACGCGCCGATTCAAATTCCTCCGTGGCGAACGCCCTGACGATTCTTATCGCGGAGAAGGCCTCCTGAACGATAGCCGTTAGGTTGGCCAGCCTTTCCTGCACCCTGTGGCCCGCTTTGCGAAGGCTACCGGCGGCAAAGGTCAGCAGCCACAAAACTGCCGGCAGCGTGGTTATGGTGATCAGGGCCAGCCGCCAGTTTATATAGAAGATGAACCCCAGCATCCCGAAGAACGTGACCCCGTTGACTATCAAATTGGCCAGAGTGGAGGTCACAAGGTTCTGAAGCGTAGCCACGTCGCCGGTGATCCTGCTCATAAGCTCTCCCACGCGCGAGGCGTGGACGACGCGCAGGGACATTCTCTGCATGTGGTCGTAAAGAACCATGCGGATGTCCATCACCACGCGCTGGCCGACCCAGTTCATGAAATACTGCTGCCCGAACGAGGCGGCTCCCTTCAATGTGAAAATCACCACGACGCCCACGCACAGCATATTGAGCATCGCCATGTTCTTGGAGATCAGGACGTCGTCCACAACGCTCTTAAAAAGCAGGGGAGGCAAAGTATTAAGGGCCGAAGCCGCCAGCATGAAAAAAAACGCCGCGAGGAAAGTCTTCAAATACGGCGCGGCGTAAGCGGTGAGGCGGGATATCACTTTTTGAGGCCGGGGCGTGCTTGCTCCGTCGTGCGTCATTCCGCCCCAAGCTGGCTCAAGCGGTTTGCCGCGTCTTCATTTTCAAATTCCGCGGCGTACCGCAGCGCCGTCCAGCCGTCAAAATCCGTGGCGTTTATGTCCGCCCCGCCGTCGAGCAGGGCGTCTATTACCGGGACGCTGCCTTTCCGCGCCGCAACCATCAGGGGGGTGAGCCCGTCCCTGTCCTGAGCCTGCAGGTTTGCGCCTCCATCGAGTAGGATTTTAATGGCTTCCACGTTCTCGTTTTCACACGCCAGCATCAGGGCGTCGATACCATCAACGTTGGTCGCGTTTACGTCGGCGCCGGAACGCAGCAGGAGGGATAAAACGGGGAGGCGTCCTGTGTACGCGGCGGTCATCACGGGAGTCAGCCCGGCTCGATCCGGCGCGTCAACATCGGCCGACGCCGTGATGAGGGTTTCGGCAGCCTGAACGTCGCCCCGCGCAGTTGCCCACATAAGCGCGGTCCAGCCGGAGCCGTCTTCGGCGTTTATCGAAACTCCGGCCTCGAGGAGCGCGTTTATTGTGTCGATTCTCCCGCCGCTGGCGGCCAGCATCAGCGGCGTAATGCCGTCCTCGTTGCGCGCGTCGGTATAGGCTCCGGACTCAATCAGAAGTTTGGCAACGTCCTCTCTCCCCTCCATAACCGAGGACAACAGCGCCGTGACATAGTGGGCGGATTGGATGTCCAGATCGGCCGACGCGTTTATAAGCTGCCGCGCTATGGAAATGTCCGACCTTATCGTTGCCCACATGAGCGCGGTCCACCCGTCCTCGTCCTGGGCGTTGAGGTCGGCTGAGGCCCTTATCAGGACTTCCACTATTTCGGGGCGGTCTAATTTTACGGCCAGCATCAAAGGAGTCATGCCGTTTGTGTCGGCTTCGTTGACGTCGGCCCACCCGGCGATGGCCTCTTCCACCTCGGCGGGACTTTTGTCGGCGCAAAGCTCAAAAAAATTCGCGTTCGCGGCGGCATACGCCGCTGCATTGAATACAAGAAAGAATATCACTATGTATTTTTTTAAGCTCAAGCCTATCGCCTCCAGGTTGGCATATCGACAAAACGTAAGTTTATTATATCGTCAATATCGAAATTTAAGCCTAAAATCAGTTACGCTTGGTGAAATGCCGGTATCGTTCAAAGTGCGCCTGCGCCCCCTTCCCCCTCCGACGAACTGAATCTATACGGTAAAACAAGTGGAGCGCGCCTAAACAAAGCCATATATCCGCCAAATTTATGTAGACTACTATGTGAATCCAGTCGACTACGTAACCGTATATCAACCTGTCAGAGAGGTTTCCCAGAGCTCCGGCCAATAAAAAAGCAACTCCAGGAGTCAAAAGCGCTTCTTTGTACCTGACGAGGGCAAGAACAAGAAGCCCTATCACCAACAACGCCAGAATCAAACAGGCTTGAGGATTGTCTTTCAAAATACCGAACGTCATTCCATAGTTGCGGTAAACGGCAAATATATGGAAACCGCCGGCGTAATCGACTTTTCCCGGGAGATACGCCAGGGCTAAAAATTTAGTCAATCTGTCGATGGATAAGGCGGCCGCCAAAACTACGGCAAAATAGACATACTTCACCTTGCTGTACCTCCAGGTAAAAATCCGATATCCAAAACCTGACATCAGTTTATTTTTTAGCCATTTCCAATAATTTCTAACTTTTATGTAGTCCGGTTGATCGGTCAAAATACCAATGATGTCCAAAACGGAGAACCACTATTTTTCAGCTTCTTCATCCCAAATGGCACGAATCTGCTTTTCTTCAAATAATTTGATTTTGTTTTTATATTCACTCATAATACTAAAGCCTCCAATAACCGCTAAGTGTCCACAAAAAATATCAATCGCACCAAGTCTATCAGCTTTCGCTTGAGCGGAGAAAAAATCATAGCGCCGCAATTATTGGGGTACAACCTGTCCCTTATTTTTTGATAAGAAAAAAATTATGATGTCACTGTGAAACAGTAAACAGAATTCTAGCTGTCCTCTTTGATCACATCTATATGGTTTTCATGAGGCGCGCTGAAGATTCTGTTTTGAATCTTCAGTAGTTCCTGAGCGACGAGCAAGAGAGATTCCTGATTTTCCAGCGTCAGATTCATGCAGATGTCTCGTAATTTTTTCTCGTAGGGTGACGCGCAGAACATCTCACCGCTACCTGTGCGCAGCCATTGCTCATTGACATTGAATGTCACGCACACCAGCTTTACATTCTTTTCTGTAACTGGGGCACGATTCTTTTCAATTGTCGACAGCGAATTTTGGCTCAAGCCTATTTGTTCAGCAAAGCACTTCTGGTTTAAGCGCAGGGCCTTGCGAACGGCCCTCAGTCTATTGTGCATGGCGTTAAATCACCTTCCAACTTTAAGGAAAGAATACCCGATTTCAAATTGAGGCGCAATGGATTAGCCGTAATGGTAGAGTAGCAATCTTGCGGATGTGACTGTTTTAGATATAATTATATCTAAAACTACCTAAACGGAGGGGGAAGTATTTTGTGTGACAAGGTACAAGCAATAATTGACACCTTTAACTTATTGTCACCTGAAAACCAAGGCACTTTATTTGAATTTGCGTGTAATACTCTCAAAGCCACGAACTCTGTGAAAAAGTCTGCGAACTGTGCGTCGAGATGTGAAAAGGAAGATACTGGATTACACAGTGTTAATAAGCGGTAAATTTGCCGCGTAATGTGAATGGAAAGCGAAAAAGTAAGAAAAATTTTGTAGAATGTACAAGGAAACAATGTTTATACTAAACGGCCACAAGCGGAAAGAGGCTTTCAATATGGTTGATGAAACTGAGTTTAGGAACAGGCATTTTGAAACCAGGGGAATTATCGAACCGATAGCCAGGGTCGCCGGCGGCTATAAAAAGCAGCAAGATCAGCGCGAGTTGGTTCATTCCATGCGGCTGATGCTGGAGGCCGTCCTGCAATCTCAAAAGAAGGAGACGGGAAAAGCGAAGTCCATAGAGCGTACGGTATGGGGAGATGTGGAGGGCGAAGGCTGTGAAATACAGTACAACACTTACAGGTCATATATGGGGCTGAAGCGGCGGGTTACACGTGCCGCCCTCGCTAAATTCGCGGTTGGACTCGGCCTTTCGCTGGACGATGCCAATAAATTGTTTCGCCTTCAGGGAGGAGAGCTGAACGAAACTAACGATTTCGACTACATCACCATCCACGCGCTGATGGACAAAGATAACATTATGGTTTTTATGGAAGAGGTAGAAAAATACACGGCAGTAAAAATCCGCCGCGCATAGGCGACGGAGCGTCATATCGAAATTGGGGTACAAATTGTCCCTTTTTCCCTTTATAAAAGAAATTATACTTTACCTATCATACAGAAAGGGGTCAAACCCAAATGCCAAATGGGAAAGGTTCTACGTTTACCTGGGCGAACTTTGACTCGGATTTTCTTCTCGATATACTGGACAGCGGCAAAGCGCCGCCCGACTGCAAGCCGTCGGTTGACACTGACGACCCCGCCTTTCTGGCGACCGGATTGAACCGGCACTATCCAAAACCGGACGAGGCGTTCGTGACGCGGTTTCAAAAGGAAATTGGGCGGTATTTTTTCGGGAAATACCCGGATAAGCTCCGCGAGGTTATGGACGCTCCGAAGGATATAGATATCAATATGTACGCCGCCTCTCTGCGCGATGACTTTGAAAGGCAACCCATGACCGCGGACAGGGCGAAAAAGGTCGCCGCCGTGCTATTGAGCGTCGGCTGCGAAGGGGAAGAAGCCCCGTCGCGGTTCGCTCAAAGACCTCCGGTCGTGAACCTGCGCGACAGCAGCGCGAACGACTTCAATCTATTTCCGTTTCAAAAGGACGCAATTGCCAATCTGCAAGACGCGTTTTTGCAAAAAGGCAAAAAAACCGGAATGCTCGTGATGCCTACCGGCAGCGGAAAGACCATGACGACCGCGTACTTTTTGCTGCGCTACATGATCTCCATCGGTTATCAGGTGGTGTGGCTGGCCCATCGCCATATGCTGCTGAATCAGGCCGCGGGAGCTTTTTACGACAACAGCCCATTGATCAAACTCCACCCAAACTCCACAAAAGAACGTTTTCAATTGATATGCGTATCCGGCGAACACGAGGGCATCAAAAGCGTGGAGCGCGACGATGACGCGATTTTCCTGTCCGTTCAGTCCGTCTATAACAGGCTGGACTTTCTGGAGTCGGTTCTGAGGGAGAAGCTCATTATTGTCGTTGACGAGGCGCACCATGCTATAGCGAAGACCTACCTCGACACCATCCGTTTCATTCAGGATCGGAATGAAAACGCGAAACTTCTTGGACTGACGGCCACCCCGATCAGAGGATATATCGATAAAAAAGAAGACAGCGTCCCTAACAGACAAACCGCCTACTTGCAGAAGATTTTCGGCTGGCCTCCAATTTACGACATTTCGATGGGTAAATTGATCACGGGAAAATTTCTGGCAGACCCGGAAGTGGAGCGGATAGAAACGGGGGAAAACTTCGAGTCGTCGATCTCCAAAGACGAAGCCAGGCAGATGGCTCAGTTGAATAATATTCCCGAGTCGCTGGCTAAAAAAATCGCGGACTCAAAAAAGCGCAACAACCTGATTATCGATCATTACATGAAGAACCGCGACAGGTACAAAAAGACGCTGATTTTCGCGCTGAATACCGTACATGCCCAAACGTTGCACGAAGACCTTGTAAAAAAAGGCGTAAAGAGCGGCTGCGTTTACAGCGGAAACCCAATGGAGAATAATAAGATCATCGAACAATTCAGGAACGATAAACTGGACGTCCTGGTCAATATCAACATAATGACGGAAGGCAGCGACGTTCCAGGTATTCAGACCGTGATGCTCACTCGCCCGACGGGCAGCGACGTACTGCTGATGCAGATGATCGGGCGAGCAATGCGCGGCAGCAACGTCGGAGGAACGGAGACCGCGACCATCGTCGACTTCCATGACAGTTGGGATCGCTACAACTACTGGCTCAACCCGGAGTGGCTGGTCAAGGCCGAACCGGAACCGCTGCCGGGCGTTGCAGGAGTGGCGGGAGATACTGTATTCATCCCTTGGGCCGTGATACGAGCCGCTTACGACAAGGCTCAAAGTGGCTCCGGGCAGTTGAATAGTTCCATTGCCATGCCCTACGGCTGGTATAACTTGGTTAAAGATGACGAAGACTACGTTTTGTTGGTGTTTGAAGATCAGGTGCATGGTTACGAAGAGCTGATTGCGGATTTCAACACCTCCGGCTTGCCGAACGGCTTGAACGAGGTGATGAACAAATATTTCGGCGGATTCTGCGTGCGCCCGTCCGAAAAAGACCTGGAGGTTTTTCTGAGTAATCTGAGCCAGGGAACAGAACCGCCCGAGTTGTTCCAATTCAACGACCGGGACGAGATCGATCCACAGGTGGTCGCGGAAAAAATACGTAAAGAAAACTTGAACATCATGACTTACCCGGATGAATTGTTCGCTAAATATCCGATAATCGAAAGTCTGTTCGGTTTTTTGCCAAAGTACAGGGAACGTATTTTTCATTACATGAATTACCCCGATGGGCGAGGGCCGGGATGCGCTGTCGTTCCATTCCCGGAAACGGCGCGGCTTCCGTTCGAGATCGACGGGGCCTACGACGTCGAACAGTTGATGCAAGAAGTCATCGATGAACAGTTTGGCGGAACCAACCCCGGTATCCGCTCCATACGCTGGACGGACAGGCCTTATCAAAGCCGTTACGGGCAGTATATTCAAGTAGCACTGGAGGACGGGAAAACTGCCAGCGACATACTGATCAACCTGTTGCTCAATTCCTCCCAAGTTCCGCGCGAGGTGGTCAAGTACGTCATTTACCACGAGCTGCTTCATCGAAATTACTGGAGGCACGACCCCACATTCAGGAAGATGGAACACCAATATCCGAATTACGTGGAATTGGAGCGTTTTTTGGACTACCGCCTGCCGAGATTCTACGACTTCCCGTATTGGGACGATAACAACCGAGAGAAAAAGACTTTCCCTCCGCGGGATATTAGGAAGGACGCCGAGGCGCAATACAATCTTGGCGCTATGTACGACGGCGAAGGAGTGGAACATAACTACGCTCAGGCTTTTTACTGGTATCGCAAGGCTGCCGAAGCAGGACATTCCAAGGCACAAAACAGCCTCGGTTCTATGTACGATAAAGGCGAAGGAGTAGAACAAGACCACGCTAAGGCTTTTTCCTGGTACCTTAAGGCCGCCGAGGCGGGAAATGCCGAGGCGCAATACAATGTTAGCGTTATGTACGAAACCGGCGATGGAGTGGATCAAGACCTTGTTAAGGCCGCTTATTGGCGCGATAAAGCTAATAAGGCTTTTCAGAAAAAGCGTTGAGCAGATAGCCCCACGGGGATTGATTACGCA